>DATECT010000138.1:0-4165 GCA_035286765.1 Gammaproteobacteria bacterium | reverse complement strand
TGAGTACTTCATGCAAGGTCCCGCAATCTCCCCCACCGATAATCAGCACCTTTCTGGGGTTGGTATGGGTAAACAGGGCCGGGTGCGACATCATCTCGTGATAGACAAAATTGTCGCGGTCAGTGACCATGACCAGGCCGTCCAAGGTCATCAGGGTGCCGAAGCCCTCGGTTTCGTAGATCTCAATGCGCTGGTAAGCGGACTGCTCATCGTGCAGCTTATGTTCGATTTTAAGCGAAATGGCGGAGCCTTGGCCTGCCCATTGTTCGCTATACCAGGTGTGATCAAGTGCCATGGGTGAGATTCCTGTTTGGTTACGGGACAAGACGCGCGATAATAGCAAAATTCGCCGCTAATTAGGTGAATTCATACTCAAAGTCTAACACCCTTTACTGGAGCCATAATGACAGACTGGAGCATTCAGCAGGCGCGCGATGTCTATAACATCAGCCATTGGGGAGGGGGTTACTTCGACATCAATGAGCAGGGTCATGTCATCGCCCGCCCCAACCGCCAGGCTGATCACCCCGGCATCGATCTGTATGCCCTGACTGCCGATATCAAGGCAGCGGGGTTGTCGCTGCCGGTGCTAGTGCGCTTTTCGGATATCCTGCATCAACGCGTGGATACGCTATGTAATGCATTTACCCAAGCCATGCAGGAAGCCGGCTACCAGGGCAGGTTCACTGCGGTATATCCCATCAAGGTCAACCAGCAGCGGCGGGTGGTCGAGGAGATATTGAAGCACGGCAATGGCCGGGTAGGGCTGGAGGCAGGCAGCAAACCCGAGTTGATGGCCGTGATGGCCCAGTCGGAAAAAGATGCCGTCATTGTCTGTAACGGTTATAAAGATCGCGAATATATCCGCTTGGCGCTGATCGGCAAGCAACTCGGACACCGCGTTTATATCGTTGTGGAGCGCTTCTGCGAGGTCGAGTTGATTATCGAAGAGGCGCGCAAATTAAACATCTCGCCGCTGATCGGCGTGCGCGTGCGCCTAGCCTCGATCGGCGCAGGCAAGTGGCAGAATACCGGAGGGGAAAAATCCAAGTTCGGCCTATCTGCCTCGCACATACTGCGGGTCATCGACCATCTGCGCGCGGCAAATATGCTCGACGCTCTGCAGCTTATGCACTTTCATCTCGGCTCCCAGATCGCCAATATCCGTGACATCCAATTAGGCATGGGCGAGTGTGCTCGCTACTACGCAGAATTATGGCGGCAGGGTGTGCAGATAAAGTGTGTCGATGTCGGCGGCGGCCTGGGCGTCGATTATGACGGCACACGCTCGCGCAATTTTTGCTCCATGAATTATAGTGTGCAGGAGTATGCCAATAATGTAGTGCATGCCCTGCATGAGATTTGCCTGGATCAAGGTTTGACGCACCCTGACATTATTACCGAATCGGGGCGCGCCATGACCGCCCATCACGCCATGCTCATTACCAATGTCATAGACAGCGAGCAGGCGCTGGGCAAAAATGCCATCGAACCCGCGCGCAGCGACGAGCCGCACATCATTCAGGATATGTGGCAGGGTTTGAGCGGCCTGTCCAGCCGTTCCGCGCTGGAGGCTTATCACGATGCGGTATATTGGCTGTCAGAGGCCCATACCATGTTCACCCACGGCGTATTGAGTCTGGCGCAGCGCGCGCGTGCCGAGCAGATCTACGCCGCCATCTGCTGGCGGGCACGCGAACTGCTACAGACCGGCTCGCGCACGCAACGCGAGGTATTGGATGAGTTGAATGAAAAACTAGCGGACAAATACTTCTGCAATTTCTCCTTATTTCAATCGCTGCCGGATTCATGGGCAATCGATCAAATATTTCCTATCATGCCGCTGCACCGGCTCACCGAAGCGCCTGGCCGTCGCGCCACCTTGCATGATATTACCTGCGATTCGGATGGACGCATTGATCTCTATGCCGATGGAGAGGGGGTGGAGACGAGCCTGTTGTTGCACCCGGTCCATGACGGGCAGCCTTATTTGCTGGGCATCTTCCTGCTTGGGGCATACCAAGAAATTCTCGGCGACATGCACAATCTATTCGGTGATACCGATTCCGTGCATGTGGAGTTGATGCCGGATAACGGCCATCGCCTGATACAACCCTTGCGCGGCGACACCGTGGAGACGGTGCTGAACTACGTGCATTTTAATGCCGATGATCTACTGGCCGCGTTTCGCCGCAAGATCGGGGCCGCCGGATTAAGCGCAGCACAATGCGCGTTGTATTTAACTGAGCTACAGTCGGGTTTGACCGGCTATACCTATCTGGAGGATTAACAAGTTTAATCCTCGTCCGCTTCCACCCTCTCATAGAGAAGGTGTTGGCCCGTGAGATGCTCTGGGTATACGTTTAATCCCCTCCCTCGCTCGTTGGCTCTAGCGGTCAATGACGGCTTCCGCGCTCATTTCTCCCTGGTTTTTCCCCGGGCAGGCCTTATGGCCTTCGTTGGGGTCCCACACTGCATAAAACTGAATTTTTCCTGGGAAATCGTGTCACATTTTTAGGACTGTCATGAATCCAGCATGTGTAGGCATGTTTACACCACCCAATGACATGGGGTTAGGAGCGGGATTTTAATTCGTAATGTCCGGTAGGGTTGCAAAGAACACCCTACATGGGTTAACGGACCGCTCAGAAAACAAATCCTGTCATGACTTAATCAATTTCGACATCGATGTGCCAATAAAAGGAGTCATTGCCATGCATCAGCCTGATCGTAATGTATTGTCAGTCAGTACCTTAATGGATGATCCAGTGCATAACACCGCAGGAGAAGATCTCGGCAAGATCGAGGATTTTATGATCGATCTGGACGAGGGAAGGATCGCCTACGCGGTGCTATCGTTTGGCGGATTTTTAGGAATGGGCGATAAGCTATTTGCTATTCCCTGGAGTGCGCTAACGATTGATGCCGATGAGCATGCGTTTGTCTTGGATGTGGACAAAGACACCCTCGAAAATGCCCCCGGGTTTGATAAAGATAATTGGCCGGACATGGCCGATCGCCGCTGGGGAGAGCAGGTATATTCCTATTATGGGCGTAAACCTTATTGGACTTACCAGTAATTTCCCCAGGCTAGTCTACTTTAGTGAGGCACTAGTTCGGAGTAGGGAAAGTTATCAACATAGATTTATCCAAGCGTTAAGCTGAGAAGGAGGTAGTAACATGAATTGGGACAAAATAGAAGGAAACTGGAAGCAATTGAAGGGCAAGGCGCGCGAGCAATGGGGCGATCTAACCGATGATGATTTTGACAAGATTGCCGGAAAGCGCGATCAACTTATCGGCAAGATTCAAGAGAAATACGGTAAGAGTCGTGAGGAGGCCGAGCAGGAAGTAGAGCGTTTTGCTAAGAACATTAAAACGCACTAATAAACTCTCGTTTGGATAGTAATTTGAGGAAGCGGCGTCGGAGAGTTCAACAGGTAACGACGGCTAAAGGGTTGATTCCGCTCCGCTGAGCGTACCTGCGAAGCCTATGCCCCACCGTCTATTATTAGGCGGTATAAGATTTTGATAAGTGGCGCGCCCGGAGAGATTCGAACTCCCGACCGCCTGGTTCGTAGCCAGGTACTCTATCCAGCTGAGCTACGGGCGCTTTGTGGTAACTGCATCATTGCCATCCCTCGGCAACCGCTCCCTGCGTTGCTCTACCTCCTGCGTCCATGCGGTCGTGGCCGAGCCTCAATTTATCTATCAGCCCCAGCCAGCACATCCTGCGCTGTCCTTCGCCGCCGCGCGGCTCAGCCAGCTGAGCTACGGGCGCGTGTAAAGGTTAAAGCGTGAAGGCCTAAGACCATTGGAGAAAAGGTTTATTCTCTACTTCCAACCGGTTCCGGCATTTTATCTAATTTCCGGTCTGGAGTCTCTAATTTCTATAGATGAATACGGAAGGTGGCTGTTACCACCCCTTTTGATAAAATGGCGGAGAGAGAGGGATTCGAACCCTCGATGGAGCTTTTGACCCCATACTCCCTTAGCAGGGGAGCGCCTTCGACCAGCTCGGCCATCTCTCCGAAGAAAGAACACCCGTCCACGCGGTCCGCCGTCATGGCCGGCCTGCGTACGGGTTTATGTTATTCATACCGGGTGTGTGAGGAGGGTGGATATATCAACGCCCGGTTCTTTGCCGGGCGTTGTGTTCTCGTGG
>DATECT010000137.1:0-10987 GCA_035286765.1 Gammaproteobacteria bacterium | reverse complement strand
GTGCCATTATCGGTGGAGTTGACCGAGGCACGTGCCTTGCCATAGACGGTGACATTGGCGCTATCCGCTGCTTGTGCCGTTAAACTTGCGGCAGAGAGAGCCCCCATCATCAAATAGAATAGTTTGTTCCTGCGTTGCGACATTTATATATTCTCCGCTTTAAGTAAAGAGTAGTGTGGGCAACTGGTTAATCGCGAAACACCAAAAAGAATCGCCCCCCTTAGTGATGCTGATGCGTAAGTATGGAGAGCAAATGTTACAGAATTATGAATTGCAAACCGTCTTTGTCATCAGGCAATGATATTAATATAGATGAGAATGATTATCAATACTATTTTACAGGGCTCGCATTAGGCGCATTTAATAATAGACATGTCGACCGAGTGGGAGTTCTCGTAACATTACTGTAATGATCTTGTTTTCTAATAGTCACAAATTTGCCATCGTTGCTGAATCCTGATGTACGTGCGTATTTGATAAATGCCCAATAAATTATTGATCGTCGAAGATGAGCCCGCAGTGCGCGAAATGATCGGTTTCGCCTTGGCGCGCGCCGGTTATGACTACGAGGAGGCGGGCGATGCTGAGCAGGCTTACGCGCTCGTTACCCGCGAACTTCCCACGCTGATTTTGTTGGACTGGATGCTGCCCGGCCAAAGCGGGCTAGAGCTGGCGCGGCGCCTGCGTCGCTCCGAGCACGCGGCCAAGGTGCCCATCATTCTGTTAACGGCGCGCGGTGAGGAGTCGGACAAGATCAAGGGCCTGGAAATCGGTGCCGATGACTACATCACCAAGCCGTTTTCGCCGAAGGAATTGCTGGCGCGCATCAAGGCCGTATTGCGGCGCACCGCCCCGGAGGCGACGGATGATGTATTGGAAGCGGGTGATTTGCGCTTAGACCCGGCCAGCCGCTTAGTGAGCAGCAGCGGCATTACTATCGATCTTGGTCCCACCGAATTTCGCCTGCTGCATTTTTTTATGAGCCATGCCGAGCGCGTGTATAGCCGCAGTCAGCTACTTGATCTGGTGTGGGGGAGCAATGTGTATGTCGAGGAGCGCACCGTGGATGTGCATATCAGGCGCCTGCGCAAGGCCTTGGAGCCCTATGGCCATGACCGCCTGATCCAGACCGCGCGCGGCTCGGGCTACCGGTTTTCGCTGCGGCCGTTAACACATCTGTAGTGAGCAGCTTGGCCTGTAGCCGCTGCGAAAGTTTGTCTATGCTAGCTAAAGATGTAAGCCCGCTGATCGGCTGGAAATTAACATAACGAACGGCTAAGCTTACTCTAGCCTGGCGGTTGTACCGCCAGCCTATCGACTTCTTCACAAGGACGCGAAGATGCATTTACTCGATACCACCTTGTTCTATGCCCCGCAAAGCGGCGGGATTAAACGCTACCTCATGGCCAAACACGCCTGGCTGTGCAGCCACCCGCGCATCACCCATACCCTGCTCGTGCCGGGCGGCTATAACAGCCGCTGGCTGCCCGCCAGTAAAGTTACCCTGCGCAGTCCGCCGCTGCCGTTCGGCAAGGGCCATCGTCTGCCGTTGAATCTGCACCGTTGGCACTGCGCACTGCGCGCGCTAAAGCCGGATCTCATCGAGGCCGAAGACCCTTATCACTTGGCCTGGCTGGCCCTGCACGGCGGGAGAGAACTGGACGTGCCGGTGGTAGGTTTTTATCACTCGGATCTGCCGCGTTTGTTGGCGACGCGTTTCGGTGTCACGGCGCAGCACTACGGCAAGGCGTATATCAGGCAACTCTATAGGCGTTTCGATTTGGTGCTGGCCCCCAGCAAGGTGCTGGTGGAGAAGTTGCAGCAGGAGTTCGGCATTGAACGTGCGCGGCAGCAGCCGTTGGGCGTGGATATCTTGAATTTTCATCCCCGCCTCAAAGACCCGTCGCTGCGGCGTTCGTTAGGCCTGCCCGCGGACACGCGGTTACTGATTTTCGCCGGGCGCTTCTCGGCGGAAAAGAAGTTGCCGGTATTGCTGGAGGCCATGAAATTATTAGGCCGTCCTTACCATTTATTGTTGGTGGGCGGCGGGGCCATCCTGCCCCAGCAAGCCAATGTTACCGTGCTGTCTTATCAGCAAAATGTAGCAACCCTGGCCCGGCTGCTGGCGAGTTGCGATGCGTTGGCGCACCCCGGCGACCAGGAGACCTTTGGCCTGGTGGTGCTGGAGGCGATGGCCTGCGGTCTGCCGGTGATCGGCATGGCGGCAGGCGGCGTGGCGGAACTGGTGGATGAGCGCGTCGGCCTGCTGGCGCCGCCGCGCAATGCCAAGGCCTTGGCGGAGGCAATCGCCGGATTTTATCAATTGAACAGGTTTAAGATGGGTCTGGAGGCGCGCCGTAAAGCCGAGTCGCAGTATAGTTGGGATCGCATCATACCCCAGTTGCTCGGCCATTATAACGGTCTGTTAGATGCGGGCGCGCGACTGCCGGCGACGGGTGCCTCTAGCTTCTATGTCGCCCGCTAATCAGCGTGCTGTGTGTGTGGTCTTGCATGACGTGGCACCCGCCACTTGGCCAGGCTGTCAGCGCTTGTTGCAGGCGCTCGATGAGGTCGCTGGCGTTCCGGTAACCTTATTGGTGGTGCCCGACTATCACCGCCATGGCCCGCTCAATAAAGACCGCGCATTTACGCGCGCG
Source organism: Gammaproteobacteria bacterium (assembly GCA_035286765.1). Lineage (GTDB taxonomy): Bacteria > Pseudomonadota > Gammaproteobacteria > SURF-13 > SURF-13 > DATECT01. The sequence continues at coordinate 8,330 of DATECT010000137.1, read as the reverse complement.
ATTGAGCAGCGTCTCGCCCGCGGCGACGAAGTTGCCTTGCATGGTTATTATCATCTCGATGACGCGCCGCGCCCGCGCGGTTTGCGCGAGCATGTGCGGCGTTGCGTGTATACCCGCCAAGAAGGCGAATTCGCCGCGCTTGATGTCAGTCAGGCGCGGGAGCGTTTGGAAAAGGGTCTGGATTTATTGCGTGGCCTGGGTTGGCCGGTGCGCGGTTTTGTGCCCCCGGCCTGGCTAATGAATCCGGCGGCGTGGCAGGCGCTGCAGGGGTTGCCGTTTAGCTACACCAGTACCTTGCGTGGTGTATATGACCTGCCCAGCCGGCGTTATATTCCCAGCCGGAGTTTGGTATACAGCGTCGGCAGTGCCTGGCGGCGTTGGACGTTCCGTCAATGGAATGCAGGATCGCTGCGCGCATTGCAGGCTAATAATTTGCTGCGCCTGGGACTGCACCCCATTGACGCTAATTACCCGCAAGTAATCCGCTCCTGGCAAGATTTTTTAGAAAAGGCTCTGCGCGATCGCCGGGCGATGACCAAGGCGGCATTTGTGCAGGGTTATGCTGACGGCGCGGCGCAACCCAGGCCTGCCGTGTCGGGGAGCACATAGCGTAGGCCAGAGATGTGCGCGATTATGTTGTTGGGTGAGCGCTAGAAAAAGGCCGTCGCGATTTCACGCTGTTTGCCGGTATACATAGCGGCAACTTTTGACCAGGCTCGATCGGGTAATCGTGCAAGTGTGGCACGATCTCTGGCATAGGGCTCAGTCTCGCCGATACCGCCGATGATGGCGCGAAGTATTTCCCTGGCCCAGTCGGGTAGCTGCGGGTGTAGCTGATAAAAGGTATCCTGTCCGATGCTGACGCTGCTGACAATCTTGGCCAGTTGCAGGCTGGTTAAGTGACGCGGTATCTGGGTTTGAGTCAGGTCCAGAACGTCGGCGAGTTCGGCGAGCGACAGCACGTTTTCCTTATAAAGTAAGCTTACGCAACGCAAGCGGGTTTGCTCGGCCAAAAGCCGCAATAATGTCTCGATGGCTAGATACATGTTGTCCCCCCTTCCTTATGTGTCACCTTCGTTATTGAGCAAGGTGATATGCGCCGTGGATATGTTTTAACCAGACAAGCTCATTGCATACTACGCCTCGATGTTCACGAATGAATCCCAAAAGCATCATTTTTAACACTTTTTTCGTAAACTGGCTAATATAATTAGGCTATTTAATATATATTTGTATGTCAAAACATATTAAAGTATTAAATTAAGCCGGAAATGGTTAAACTTTATCAATCAATCTAACGGAGAAAGCAGGTGGGAGTCGTGGGAAGCCGTCAGCAGCAACTTTTGGACTTGTTATTGAGGAATAAGGGGGGGATGACCGTCGATGAACTGGCGGCGGCACTCGACATTACCCGCACTGCGGTGAATCAACACCTTGCCGTGCTGGAGCGGGATGGCTATGTCGGCAAGGCCGATTTGCAAAAGACCGGCGGGCGTCCCGGGCGCCTGTATACCTTGACCCCGAGTGGCATCGAACTCTTCCCCAAACAATATTCGTGGTTTTCCGGGCTGTTGCTGGAGACTTTAAAAAAACAACTCGGCAGCGCCGGACTGGAGAGTTATCTGCGTGCGATGGCCGCGCAGTTGGCTCCGGGCTTGCGCGCGCGTCTGGCGGGCCAGGACAAGGCCGGGCAGGTCGCCGAGGTGGTGCGCATCATGAGCGAGATGCACTATCAGGCGAGCATGTCCGGCGATGGAACTCAAGGCGATATGCCCGCCATCGAGGCCCACAACTGTGTCTATCATCACCTGGCCCAGCACTATCCTGAGGTCTGCCAGTTTGACTTGGCGTTGCTGGCTGAAGTTTTACAGTCGGATGTGGCGCATGAGGAATGTATCGTGCGCGGCGGCGGGGTCTGCCGCTTTAAGTTTCGCGCGCGGGCGGACGGAGGACAGTAAGCCCGTCCCTGCCAATATTGCCCATGCGTTTGCTCCACCATACGATGGCCAGCATCAATGGCACCTCGATGAGCGGCCCCACCGCAGTAGAAGCGCCCACCAGCGGTTGCGCGGCAAACGCGCTAACCGCGATGGCGATAGCCAATTCAAAGTTGCGCCCCGTCGCGTTGAACGCAACCGCGACGCTGTTGGCATAATCTTGCCCCGCCATGCGCATGACAAAAAACACCAAGCCGTACAGGCTGATAAAAAATAGTGCCAGAGGCGCGGCCATATAGCCGATGAACTCCGGGTGCTGCATGATGGCATTGCCTTGCAGGGTGTAGATCACCAACAGCGTGAACAGCAATGCGCCAAGTTGCAATTTATCCAGCTTGGGTTGCACCTGTCCATCAAACCATTGCGCCCCTTTAGTGCGCACGGCAAGGCGCCGCGTGGCGAAACCTAATAACAGCGGCAACCCTAAATAGAGTAAGACGCTTTGTGCAATCATGCCGGTGTCGATATCCACGCGCTGGCCAATAATCAGCCAAATAAAAAACGGCGTGGTAATGATCTGAATCAAACTATTCCACGCCATCAGCGTAATAGAGAGCGAGTTATTGCCCTTCGCCAGATCCGTCCATACCAATACCATGGCAATGCACGGTGCGACGCCGAGCAGGATCAGGCCAACCCATAACTCCGGCATATCGCGCAAGAATATCCAGCCGAATAGCCACAACAGGGCAGGGTTGACGGTGTAGTTAAAGAATAAAGTCAGCGCGGTGGCAGTGCGGTTGCGCGCCGCACTTTTAATGTCTTCCAGATGCAGCTTCGTCATAGCCGGATAAATCATCAGGAACAGGCCAAGCGGTATACAGGGAGCCAGCCACGCGGCGAACTCCTGGGAGCGTGACGACAACCACAGGCCGATGCCCATCGCCGCTAATACCCAGACAGGCAAGCTGCGCGTCAGAAAGTCTAAGCCGCTAGTCTGCGGCGTGCATGGCGTGGATTTAGTCATCTAGTGTACTGCTTCGTAATTAATGAACCATACGTTGACGATGCAAACGATGCGCCGTATTCGTTAGCAGCGCGGTCTTAAATCCCCCGGCCTACGGCCACCCCCTTTTACAAAGGGGGTCGAGTGTCCGGCCTTTAATTGCCCCCTTTGTAAAAGGGGGCCGAGCGCAGCGAGGGGGGATTTAGGCCGCGCTGCCGAACCGGTTTGATACGTTCCAAAAATAATGACGTACTACACTAGGTGCGCTTGCATGAGATCGGCAACACGTTGCTTGATGTCATCGCGCGCGGCCCGGAAAACCGCCATGATCTGTTCCTCACTGCCCTGCGCCTTGGCCGGATCTTGCAAAGGCCAATGCAATTTTCTCTTGCCGGGGGGGAGTACCGGGCAATGCTCATCGGCATGGCCGCAGACCGTGATTAATAGATCCGCCCAGTCCAGCATGTCCGCCGTGAGCCGGGTGGACTCTTGTTTAGAGATATCCACCCCCGCCTCCTGCATCACGGCAATGGCGCGCGGGTTTTTGCCGTGCGCCTCAATGCCCGCGGAGCGCGCCGTTAGACCCATGTGGGTGGCCCAGCCCTCCGCCATTTGCGAGCGACAGGAATTACCGGTGCATAGAAACAAAATATTTAAAGTGGATTCGGGCATGACTTCCTCACGTCTGGACTTAGGCACAGCATAGACTGCCGGGCCGGTTCGGCATCTTGGCGAGGGCGCTGCGATCGGTTTTGTAAGGCCGCGTATCCGCTATCCCCGTTACCGTGATGCGCAGGATTTTCCGCACCCAATCGGGTAAATCAGGATGCAATCGGTAATAGACCCAGGTGCCTCTATGTTGCGCAGTGACCATGCCGGCGCTACGCAAGCCGGCCAAGTGGCGCGAGACCTTGGGCTGAGACAGTTTTAACGCGTGGGTGAATTCGCAGACGCAAAGCTCACCTTCGCTATGCAATAAACTCAGGCAGCGCAAGCGGGTTTCGTCGGCCAAGATGCCGAATAGGATTTCAGGGGTAAAGGCCATGCCTATAATATATGATATTCCATATATATGGTCAAACGAATATAGTGGATGGGGATCAAAAAATAGCAAACCGCCGGTTTTTAGGCATACCGGACATCTGGCCAGCAGCGATTGGGCAATTGGGAGAGCGCGATGCGATCACCGATAAACGGATTTGTCTGGGCAATGCTCAAGGTAATGGCATAGAGCATTTCTTTTGCCCAGGCGGGCAGGTCGGGGGTCATCCGGAAATGGGTAACGTAGCCGATCTCATAGCGAGTAATAACATTCACCAGTTGCAGGCAGCTCAGGTGGCGGTGCAGTTTGGCCTGCGGCAGACGTAGGACGTGGGTGAGCTCCGTTAAGCTCAATCCATCTTCGCTGCACAGCAAAGACACGCAACGCAGCCGGATATCATCGGCCAATAAACGCAATAGGGTTTCGGTAGTTAAGTGCATGGTCATCACGCAGCCTTTTTGTGCTGCTCCTCCGGATAGGTTAATTGATCGATAATTTGAGCGCGGGTTAATTCGGCCAATCCGCGCCGTTGCCAGTCGCGCGCCGGGATGGGGGTGCAAAAGCTGACGCGGACTTCCACGGCGGACTCGCGCAGTAACGGCCATAAATGGCGTAATAAATCATCGTCGCCCACGAAGGGGACGAGCGGGTTGCTGCCGCACGGGTGCGGATAGCAGATCGCTACCGCTTGCACCTGAGCATGCGCGCGCACCGCGCCTTGAAACAGCCGCGCATGGAAGCGCTGCACACCTTGGCCGTCCGAAGACGTTCCTTCGGGAAAGAACAGAACATTCCTTTGTTGCGACAATTCATGGGTAAGTTGATCCGCCACCCGGGCCGTAGTGCGATGATCGCCGCGCTTCATAAAAAGTGTACCGGCGCAATGCGCCATGATTCCGAACACAGGCCATTCACCCACCTCGTGTTTGGCTACGAAGCGCGTATCTAGCAGGCCCTGCAATACTGCTATATCCAGCCAGGAGATGTGATTGGCCACGAATAAGGTGCTATCGGTGTTCGCCTTTCCATGAATGTGAATCTCCAGTGCCAGGATGCGGCATAATTTAGCGGCCCACCGGCGCGTGATAGCCTGCTGGCGCGGGTAAGCCCCGGCAGGTCGTAGTTTTGCCGCCGCAGCCAGCACGAGGCACGCCATTAAGCCCAGCAAAATATGCATGGCGAGGCGCAGCAAGCGCCGTAGCCGCCGGATATCCCCCTGCATGGAAATGATTTAATACCGGTTAGTTTTTAACAGCGATTGACAAAATGGCGCATGTAGCGCGTATTGAGCCGGCCGGTATCCAATAATATAAAAAGATCGGCAACATTAAACTCGGGGTCCCATGCCGGTTCACCGCAGATCAGTGCGCCCAGGTGCATATAACCGCGCAGCAGGGGCGGGATGTCTACGGATAATGTTTCGGTTGTTTCCTCGTGCAGCAAGGGCACCGGCACGCGCGGAAATACGCGCCACTCCGGCGGGCTGAGATGGTATTGGCGCAGGTGTTTGCAGATGGCGCCGACCTGCCGGATGCCGAGATTCATCGGGATGCTGGCGCAGCCTATCAGATATTGATATTTATTCAGGGTCATGTAGCGCGCCAGCCCGGACCAGAGCAGGCCGAGGGTGGCGCCGTTGCGGTAATCGGGGTGCACGCAGGTGCGGCCTACCTCCATAAAGCGTCCGGGCAGCGCCAGGATGTTGCTCAGATCAAATTCAGATTGCGAATAATAACCGCCTGCCAGTTGCGCCTGTGAGTCAGTCAGTATGCGATAGCAGCCCACCACTAAATCGTACTCGGTGTCGCGCACCAGGAGATGCTGACAGTAAGGATCGAACAGATCGCTTTCCACGCCATGCCGTGCATCGCTCAAAGTGGCGCCCAACTCGTCTACGAACACCTGATAACGCAGGCGCTGCGCGGCGCGAATATCGCCCTGGGTAACGGCCAGACCGACCTGGAGTTTGTGCGGACGGTGATGGTTATAGGAATGAGTGAATAGTTCGATGCGCTGCGCAGGAAGTGACATGGCTACTCTCCTCTCCAATGGTTGCGCAGAGCATGCAGTAGATTTGTTGCGCGAATATGACAGCCAAATATTTTTAGCGGAAAATGTTGCCCGCCCCTTTGCCAAAAGAGGAAACTTTAATTTAACAGGCATGGTTTTAATCGGGTGCGGTTTACATAAAACTGTCATACAAAAGTCACGCGTTATGCCATCAACTGTCACTTTTCATCATTACGCTGGCGTCTCCCAGTACAACTCAGGAGATTCCCGATGCATCTTAAGACAACGCTATGCACACTGTTGGCGGCGCCCTTGGCGATGGCGGCAATGGCAGGTTCAATTGCGGATTTAACCACTGTTCCCAATGCAAATCCTAAGGCCGCGGGTGTGGCGGTGCCCAATGTTTTGGCGCAGGGACTTAACGAAGTGGCCGTGGCGCAGGGCGCCACGCGTTTGGAAAATCCCTCTGATTTAAGCAGTTTTTATGGCTATAACAATGATGGCCCGATGGTGCCGGCCCCGGGCGCGGTGCAAACATCCGGGCACAACGTGGAGGCCAGCAAGACCGAACCCGACAAGAATGTCTATCTGATATTGCCCGGTCTGTGGGGCGCCGATGCTAACTACAATTATGGCACGCGCTTTTTATTCCAAGGCCATGAGGCCGGTGTAAAAGATGCGGCCGGTAACGATAGAGGTTACATCACGCGTATTAATCTTGATGCCGACGCCGCGCATCGCGTCACCTTGCTGGCGCAGACCGATAGGTTCGGTAATCCGCTGCTCACCATGGATGGCTCCACTTGGTATCCGTGGTCAAAGCGCTTGCTGTTTACCGCCGAATTAGGTAACAAGGGTGGCGTTTGGCAGGCCACGCCGGAGTATCCGTCAATCGTGGAAGATATCTCCGGCGCGCTAGGCCGCGGCGGTTATGAGGGTATACAGGCCGATCTGTATGGCAACCTGATTATTATTGAAGACGTGGGCGGCAAGCGCGGCACGCTGAACAGCCACGCGCGCCAGGCCAATAGTTTCGTGTACCGCTTTGTGCCCAAGGACCGTAATGATCTTACCCGCGGCGGCAAGCTGCAGGCCCTGCAAGTGATGTCCAAGACCAATGCGGGCCTCCCGATAGAATTTCACGCCACCAATCCCGATGCGGATATCCTGTCGCAGGATATGAAAGACCTGCACAGCTACGGCTTGGTGTTCCAAACCCAGTGGGTTACGGTGCACGACACCGACATTAACGGCACTGTGCCGTTCGATGCCAATGCCCTTGCCAAGGCCGCGCACGCCACGCCGTTCAAGCGCCCGGAAAACGGCCAATTCCGTCCCGGCAGCAACTTCAGGGAATTTTACTTTAACGAAACCGGCGATACCCATGCAGAGACGGAGGCCGGTGCGGCTTACGGCGGGTTTGGCGCCATCCTGAAGCTGGTGCAAAAGGATGCGGCGGATGATAAGGGCACGCTCACGCTGTTTTATAAGGGCGATGCGGCGCACAGCGGCTTTGATAACGTCGCCTTCTGGTCGGAGGATCATATCGTATTTACCGAAGACGCCGGCGACACCCTGCACACCCAGCGTAACGCCTTGGACTCGGCCTATCTATTTAACGTGAATGCCGACTACGCCAACCCGGCCACGCCGGCGCCTGTGCGCATCTTGGCCCAGGGCCGCGATAGCTCCGCCACGCTGGATGCAGCTTATCTCGCCGCGGGTAACGGCTTCCAGAATGATGGGGATAATGAGATCACCGGCTGGCACGTCTCGGACGGCGATGCCACGCCGGCAGGCCTGCTGGGCGCCAAGCGGCCCAAACCCTTCAAGGACGGCTGGCGCGTGTTTTACACTCAGCAACACGGCGACAACACCACCTGGGAAATCATCAAGACCAAACAGAATGATGAGTAATCGGCATTAGCTTTAGCGGGTCAGCAATGAACAACAGGGACTATGCAACTCCACGGAAAGGTAACTACAGGGAAGATCCGGCGGCAGGGAGGCCATGATGAATCAGTTTGCGGTGCGTTAACCCCGCGAGCAGCCCATGCGGTTGCTCGCGGGGTTACTGATAAGTTAATAAAGAAGACTACACTTTCCGCCGCGTCCCCGCCCCCTGTGTAGGGGGCGGGACAGGGTGGGGGTAGAGTAAACAGGGTTTTTACTCAGGAGTCATATCATAAGCCTGTAGTCTTATTTTGTGACTCCTGAGTAACGCACCGCAAACTGATTCATCATGGCCTCCCTGCCGCTGGATCTTCCCTGTAGTTACCTTTCCGTGGAGTTGCATAGTCCCTGTTGTTCATTGCTGACCCGCTAAAGCTAATGC
>DATECT010000136.1:0-2240 GCA_035286765.1 Gammaproteobacteria bacterium | reverse complement strand
CCGGGGTGCGGGGGAAAACCGCCGTCGATTTGGCGCGCGACTTACTACAGAATTTCGGCGGCCTGCGCGCGCTGCTAAACGCCGACTATAAGGAATTTTGCCAGGGGCATGGCCTCGGCGCTGCCAAGTATGTGCAACTCCAGGCCGTATTGGAAATGGGCAAGCGCCATTTGCGCGAAAAGCTGGTGCGCGGCGAGGCCCTCACCAGCAGCGCGGCGACCCGCGATTATTTGATGGCGCGGCTGCGCGAGTATGAGCACGAGGTGTTTGCCTGCCTATTTCTGGATAACCGCCATCGCATCATCAGCTTCGATGAATTGTTTACCGGGACCATCGATGGGGCCAGCGTGCACCCGCGTGAGGTCGTAAAGCGTGCCCTCGGTCACAATGCCAGTGCGGTGATATTCGCGCACAATCACCCCTCGGGCGTCGCGGAGCCTAGCCGGGCCGACGAACATATTACCCGGCAGCTACGGGAGGCCTTGGCGCTGGTCGAGATCCGCGTGTTGGATCATCTGGTGATCGGGGATGGCGAGGTGATCTCGTTTGCCGAGCGCGGCCTGCTATAAAAATCAGGGCAAAGGGGAAAGAGAAAAGAGAAAAGAATATATAGCTAAGGAACCTCTGATTTATTCGAGAAACGTCATTCCCGCGAAAGCGGGAATCCAGCAACCCACTGAATTAAAGGCACTGGATTCCGGGTCTACGCTGCGCTCCGCCCGGAATGACGACTTAATCAGAGGTTCCCTAAGTTGTTGATTTAAAGCTTCCGCTGCCTTCACTTTGCTCTTTTCCCTTGTATCTTTTCCCTGATTTTGCTATAAAGTACGGCTTTATTGCCGTGCGTCCACGGTGACCGTAAGGATTTCAGAGGCTTTAGCAATGTCCAGAGTATGTCAAATAACCGGCAAGCGCCCGGTCAGCGGCAATAACGTTTCCCATGCCAATAACAGGACCAAGCGGCGTTTCCTGCCCAACCTGCACACCCATCGCTTCTGGGTGGAGAGTGAAAATCGCTGGGTGCGTCTGCGCATCAGTTCAAAGGGTATGCGCATTATTGATAAGTGCGGTATTGATAATATACTTGCCGACCTGCGCAGCCGCGGCGAGAAGTTCTAGGAGCTATTGAAATGCGTGACAAGATTAAGCTGGTTTCCAGTGCAGGCACTGGCCATTACTACACCACCACCAAGAACAAGCGCACCATGCCGGAAAAGATGGAGATCAAGAAATTTGATCCGGTAGTGCGTCAGCATGTGTTGTACAAAGAGGCCAAGATTAAATAGTCTCGACCCAAGATCAAAATAAAAAACCCGCCGATGGCGGGTTTTTTATTTAATGAAGCCTAACGACCTCAGGCGGGCTGCATGGAATAACCGCGCAGACGCTGTGCAAAGCGCTGTAAGGCCTCGATGCCGGTCGCTTCGGCCTGCTTGCACCACTCCTGCAGGGCATGCAATAAGTTTTCCTGCGTTTCCGAGGAGCGTTTCCAAATATCCTGTAGACGCTGCTTATACTCATATACCGTATTCAAGGTGTGGTTATGGGTGAGGACGGTCGCTAGTTTACGCTTGGCCTCATCGTTCAATAAGGACTCTTCCCTGATCAGCAAGGCGCGGGCACGTTTCAGCAGGTCTTTATAGGCGTTATCCGCCTTGTGCAATTCTTCCTTATAGACGGAAGCGACGACCTCTTTACTGTAGCTGGCCATGACCTTAAAGCGGTTGGTAATGAGCGCCGTTAGAGTGTCCATGTCGGCGACGTGTTTGTGGGTTACCACGCGCGGTTTCGGCGCCACCTTCTTTACCCGTGCCAGACCCAGCATCTCTAATACGCGGATGTAGAACCAGCCAATATCAAATTCCCACCACTTGGAAGACAGCTTGGCCGAGCTGGCGAAGGTGTGGTGGTTATTATGCAACTCTTCGCCGCCGATCAAGATACCCCAAGGCACGATATTGGTGGCCGCATCCGGACACTCATAATTGCGATAGCCCCAGTAGTGTCCTATGCCATTGATGATGCCCGCCGCCGTCACGGGAATCCACATCATCTGGATCGCCCAAATGCTAATGCCGGGAATGCCGAATAGCAGTAGGTTAATAAACAGCATGAGCACAATGCCCTTGGCGCTGTAGGGTGTATAGATGTGACGCTCCAGCCAATCGTCCGGTGTGCCATGGCCATATTTTTCCATGGTTTCCTGGTTCTTGGCCTCTTTGCGGTAGAGTTCGGCACCC
>DATECT010000135.1:0-5584 GCA_035286765.1 Gammaproteobacteria bacterium | reverse complement strand
GCCGGAGCAGGCCCCGCTGCATCGCTTAGGCAGCGACCAATGGCAACGCGCCCGCCGCAAGGCCAGTGAGCGGGTGCGCGACGTGGCCGCCGAATTGCTCGACATCCATGCCCGGCGCGCGGCGCGCAAGGGTTATGCCTTCCCGGTCTCTGATGACGAATATGCCGCCTTCGCGGCGGCCTTTCCCTTCGAAGAAACGCCCGACCAACTGGATGCGATCCAGGGGGTGCTGGCCGATATGCAGGCGGACCGGCCCATGGATCGACTGGTGTGCGGCGATGTAGGCTTCGGTAAGACCGAGGTGGCGATGCGCGCCGCCTTTATTGCGACGCAAGCAGGCAGACAAACGGCCATGCTGGTGCCCACCACCCTGCTGGCGCAGCAGCATTATCAAAACTTCCAAGACCGCTTCGCCGACTGGCCGGTGCGCATTGAGGTGATCTCGCGCATGCGCAGCAAAAAACAACAGGATGAGACCATCGCCGGCATCGAAAGCGGCAGCATCGACATCATTATCGGCACGCATAAATTATTGCAGGACGACATCAAATTTAAACGGCTCGGGCTGGTCATTATCGACGAGGAGCACCGCTTCGGGGTGCGCCAGAAGGAGCGCTTCAAGCAATTGCGCAGCGAGGTCGATGTGCTTACCCTCACCGCCACGCCCATCCCGCGCACCTTGAGCATGTCGCTGTCCGGCCTGCGCGACCTATCCATCATCGCCACCCCGCCGCTACGCCGCCTGGCCATTAAAACCTTCGTGCGCGAATGGAACAAGCCGCTGATCTACGATGCCTGTCTGCGCGAGATCAAGCGCGGCGGACAGGTGTATTTCCTGCACAACGAAGTCGAGACCATCGAGCGCATGGCCGACGAGCTTGCCGCACTGGTGCCGGAGGCCAGCGTGCGCATCGCGCACGGCCAGATGCGCGAGCGCGACCTGGAGCACGTCATGCTGGATTTTTATCACCAGCGCTTCAATATCCTGGTGTGCAGCACCATCATCGAATCGGGCATCGATGTGCCCAGCGCCAACACCATTATTATCAATCGCGCCGACAAACTCGGCCTGGCCCAACTGTATCAACTGCGCGGTCGCGTGGGCCGCTCCCACCACCGCGCCTATGCCTACTTGATTATCCCCGCGCGGCGCGCGATCACGCCCGATGCCCTCAAGCGCCTGGAGGCGATCGAATCGCTGGAAGAGTTAGGTGCCGGCTTTACCCTCGCCTCGCACGATTTGGAAATACGCGGTGCGGGCGAGCTATTGGGCGAGGAGCAGAGCGGGCAAATTCACGAGATCGGCTACAGCCTTTATACGGAATTACTGGAGCGCGCCGTTAACGCATTAAAGGCAGGCCGCCAGCCGGAATTGGATCAGCCGCTGAATTACCATGCCGAGATTGACTTGCAGATCCCCGCGCTGTTACCCGCGGATTATCTGCCGGACGTGCACGCGCGTCTGATCATATACAAGCGCATTTCCAGCGCAAAAAATTTAGATGAATTGCGGGAACTGCAAGTAGAGATGATCGACCGCTTCGGCCTGCTGCCGGTGCCCGCTAAAAATTTATTCAAACTGATGGAGTTGAAGCTGCACGCCAATGAATTGGGCATCACAAAAGTCGAGGCCCACCGGCTCGGTGCGCGGATTATTTTTGGTGAACAGCCGAATGTCGACCCGCTACGCATCATCAGGCTGATTCAGACCCAGCCCAAGGTATACAAACTCGACGGCCAGAATAAATTGCGCGTGGTTATGCCCTTGCCGGACGGTGAATTGCGTTTTGCTGCAATAGCAGATTTATTACGGAAACTTACTAGCGCAGCTTGAAATAATCACCCATCCGCGCATTAAACTTCTAATGCCTCGGACGACGAGGAATTAACGGCCAGTCTCTGCAACTCTTCTTCAAAACCGAACAGCCGTAAGTCTTTGAGGCGGCGCGGATACAGCATGCCGTCCAGATGATCACACTCATGCTGGACTACGCGCGCGTGAAAGCCATGCGCCGCGCGCTCAAAACGCACACCGCGCTGATCGTAACCGGCATAGCGTAAATGCGTATAGCGCTCCACCAAGCCGCGCATGCCCGGCACGCTCAGGCAGCCCTCCCAAGCCTCGTCCGTTTCGTCACCGAGAATTTCCAGCACAGGATTGATGAGAATGGTGGTGGGCACAGGCTCGACGTGCGGGTAGCGCGGGTTGCCGGCAACGCCGAAAATAACCACGCGCTGGTTTACGCCGATTTGCGGGGCGGCAAGGCCCGCGCCATTCAGCGCCGCCATGGTATCGAACATGTCGGCGATCAGCGCATCAAGCGCGGGCGTATTGAATTCGGTTACGGGCTCGGCGCGTTGCAATAACACCGGATTGCCCATGCGCAAAATCTCTCTAACCGCCATAGTCGTCACCTCAAGCTCCGCAAAGACAGCGGACGCGTACTTGATCCATTAGATATAGACAAGTAATAGTCGAAATCTGTTAATCAGATTAAACCAGCAGGATGACGTATTCCAGCAGGGTGCGCACCTTTTCCATGGCCGTCTTCAGATTGTGCTCTACCTCGGCCATGGTGATGGTGCCCGGCCCGCGGCCCGCCGCCATATTGGCCACCACCGCGCAGCTCGCGTACTCCAGGCCGATCTCGCGCGCCAACACCGTCTCGGGCATACCGGTCATGCCCACGATGTCGCAGCCATCGCGCTCCATACGGTTGATCTCGGCGGCGGTTTCCAGGCGTGGCCCTTGGGTGGCGCCATAGGTAGCGGTGAAGCTTGCCTCGATCTGCGACTTCTTGCAGCCTTCGATGAGCATCTCGCGCACTTCATGGCTATAGGGATGAGTGAAGTCGATGTGCCGGATAGGCCGCTGACCGGCTTCGACAAAGGTTTGCGCGCGCGACCAGGTGTAATCGATGATTTGATCGGGGATGGTCAGCTCGCCCGGCACTAGATCGGCGCGGATACCGCCCACCGCCGCCACCGCGACGACTCTATGGGCGCCGATCTCTTTCAGCGCCCACAGATTGGCGCGATAATTTATCTCGTGTGGAGGAATGGAATGGCCGTAGCCGTGACGCGCCAGGAACACCACTTTTTTTCCGCGCAGGGTGCCGTAGGTCATCGGTCCGGAGGGTTCACCGTAAGGCGTGTGGACCATCTCGCGGTGGGTAATCTCCAGGTTTTTCAGGGACCGCAGCCCCGTGCCGCCGATAATCGCGAGTTCTATCATACCTGCCTAATTAGCCTCTTCCTTTACTGCGTAAATGCCGGGAGCGTTACGCAGATAACCTTTGTAGTCCATGCCATAACCGAACACATAGCGGTCAGCCACGCTGACACCCACAAAATCGGCCCGCATCCCATTTTTACGATCATGCAATTTATCGACCAGCACGGCGCTGTAAACCGCCCGGGCGCCCGCCGCTTTGCAATCGGCAACAATCGCCGCCAGGGTCAGCCCTTCGTCGAGGATGTCATCGATCACCAACACCACGCGGTCGTGCAGCGGGTAGGTCGGCTTTACCAGCCAATGCAGGGTGCCGCCTTGGGTCTTGCCGGTATAGCGGGTGGCATGGATGTAATCGAGTTGCAGGGGGAAATGCAGTTGCGTTAGCAGCTTGCCCGCCGGGATCATGCCGCCGGTCATGACAGAGAGCACGATAGGGTCGCTGTCATGCAATGCAGCGCTGATTTCAGCCGCCATGCGCGTGAGCGCAGCTTCGACTTGGTCTTGGGTATAGAGGAGGTCGGCCTGCGTGTATACGCTAAGCGCCTGTTGCGCGGTGACGGGCATTATTAACTCGAATTATGGACCAGCGCGGAGATTATAGAAGGCTTGCCTGCGCAGCGCCAGCATTCTTCAGCAGCACGCGCTGCACGGTCTGCACCGCCTGTTGCCAGGCCGGATCCTCGTGCAATTTGCTGCGATTGCTCTGGCCGCGCCCGCGCATGCGCACCAGCCGCATATAGGCGACCGGGTCTTCATACGCGCCCAGGCCGTCCAGCACCTGGGCGGCGGCTTGCGGGTTATTGCATACCAGCACCATGTCACAACCGGCCTGCAGGGCCGCCTGGGCGCGTTGCAAAAAATTGCCCGCCACCGTGGCGCCCTCCATGCTGAGGTCATCGCTAAAAATAGCGCCCTGAAACTCCAGGCGCTTGCGCAAGACCTCGCGCATCCAGAACGGTGAAAAGCCCGCCGGGTGCGGATCGACGTTGGGATAAATAACGTGCGCCGGCATGATGCCCGCCAAGCCAAAATGAATCATGCGCTCGAAGGGCAGGATATCTTCGCTGTAGATATCCGCGTAGCTGCGTTCGTCGATAGGGACAGCCAAGTGCGAGTCGGCCTCTACCCCGCCGTGGCCGGGGAAATGCTTGCCGGTGGCGACCATGCCCGCGCGCTTCATACCGATCATATAAGAATGCGCGATATCGGCTACTGCCTGCGGGTTGGCGTGAAAGGCGCGATCGCCGATCACCTGGCTAATGCCGCGGCCAATATCCAGCACCGGGGCAAAACTGAAATCAACACCCACCGCGCGCAGCTCGCTCGCCATCAGCCAACCACAGGCCTCCGCCAGACGCTTGCCGCGCTTGCGATCAATATCGTACAAGTCACCCAGCACCCGCGCCGGCGGCAAGCTGCTAAACCCCTCACGAAAACGCTGCACGCGGCCACCCTCGTGATCCACCGCCACCAATAGGCGCGGCTCGCGCAGTTGCTGAATGTCGCTCACTAAGGACGCGATCTGCTCCGGGGAAACGTAATTGCGGCTGAACAGAATAACCGCCCCCACCAGCGGGTGGCGTAGCATGTCACGCTCGGTCTGAGATAACTCCGGCCCTGCCAAATCAATCATTACCGGGCCTAGCGACATGACATACTCACTTTAGAAATGGTGGTGGCTGTAGTGGGCGCAACGTAATCAACCTATCGCACTTTGCTGGGAATACTTACTGAAATATTTCTCAAAGAGACTGCAAAGTTAGACGCTGATTAATACCCGCGTGCCTACTGTAACACGATCAAACAGCGCAATAATATCGCCGTTGCGCAGCTTCACGCAGCCGTGTGAACCAGGCACACGCAAATCATCTTCATCGGGGCAGCCGTGTATATAAACATAACGGCGCATGGTGTCCACCTTGCCTAAGCGGTTCTTGCCCACTTCCAGTCCGCTTAACCAGAGAATGCGCGTGAGTATCCAGTCGCGCTGCGGAAATTGCTCGCGCAATGCCGGGGCATACAGCTCACCGGTCGGGCGCCTCCCTACAAATACCGTATTGACCGGGCAACCCGCGCCTATCTTGGCCCGGATGACATGCCAGCCGCGCGGGGTACATTCACTGCCGGCTATCTCGCCGGGGCCATTACGCGCGGTGCTGGCCGGCGCCTCAAATAGCACCCGATCGGTTTGACACAGGCGCAAACGCTGTTCACCGATACTGACCTCGATAATAGGTGGATCGTTTGTCATAGGCAATATTGTAGAGTGCCTGCGCCTAAATTTCCCAAGTTCTTAATATACATAGTGACAGAAATCGTAGCGAGCGGCTTTGTCACTCCCGGCATCCT
>DATECT010000134.1:0-3473 GCA_035286765.1 Gammaproteobacteria bacterium | reverse complement strand
TCAGTTATCGGGGGATTTGAATATAGTAATGTGGCGCCGGGAGGGACTATCGGCAATGGACACGTCAGCCTTATCTCCCAGGCAGGCGGATGCGAGCCATTGATCTTTGAGGGCGGTGACAATACCTAACAGATCCTCCGGTTTGCCGGGCTTGACCAGGTAGCCGTTAGCACCGAGTAAGGAGGCGCATTTGATGTCGCATTCCTGGCCGGATGAACTCATGACCAGGACTGGCAAAGCGGCTAAGGCAGGTGTGGCGCGAATCCAGTTCAATACATCGAATCCCGAACTGCGTGGCATGTTCAGGTCCAGCAATATCAGACTAGGCAGCGGATAAAGCTTGCGATCCGTGTATTGGCCTTGACCGGAGAGATAGGCAATGGCCTCGCCTCCGTCGTGGACGGTGTGCAGGGGCTGTTCGATGCCGGCTTGTTCAAAGGCGCGTCGCATGAAAAAAACATCATCCGGCTCATCGTCGGCGTATAGGATAACGTTCACGTGCTGTTGATCTAGCTTTGTGCTGATACCTTATAAGGCATTTCGTGCAGGGGCGAACAGGCGTGTCTTAACTCCACCCAAAAGGTGCTACCTTTATCGAGTTCGGATGTGACGCCGACTCTGCCGCCCATGCGTTCCGCAGTTTTTTTGACAATCGCCAAGCCAATGCCGGTGCCTTCATGGGTTTTGCTCAGGCGTTGAAACATGGCGAAGATTTTTTCCTGTGCCTCAATGGGAATACCAATGCCGTTGTCTTGAATGGAGAGACGTACCCATGAAGCTTGGGGGTTGGACGGGGCGCCCTGCGCATCAGGCTGTTGCCCGCTGACTAATTCCGACCAAACTCGGATGCGCGGTTGTGTGCCGGGGGGCACGAACTTGACGGCATTGCTGAGCAGATTAGCCAGACACTGGGTCAACGCGGCCTCGTTACCGAGCACAGGAAGGAGGGTTCCTTCCACGGTAATATCGGCCTGCGGCGGTTGTAGGTTGGGATAGCAATCGAGAATACCGCATACGAGGTGCTCGAGGTTTACCGGTTCGAGGTCGAATTCGGAGCGGACTGCACAGCTAAAGGTGAGCACATCCTGGATCAGCCGATCCATGCGCGCGGCGGCGGAGGTGATGCGCTGCAGGTAGGTGCGGCCATGGTTGTCGAGCAGGTCGCCGTATTCGTCCATTAAAATGTCGGCAAACCCGTGCATCGAACGCAGCGGGGCACGCATATCATGGGAAATACTATAGGAAAAGGATTCCAGTTCCGCGATGGTTTCCTGCAAATCCCGGGTGCGTTCCGCGACGGTCTGTTCGAGTATTTCCGCAGCTTGTTTGCGCTCGGTAATATCCAGCGTGACACCCAACATGCGGTATTTATCATTACGGAAGCAACGGCCCATCGCGGCAATCCAGCGTAGCCGTCCGGCCGGGTTGATGATACGGTATTCGATGTTGTAATCCACGTTGGCGTCGACGGCCATGCGCAAGGCGTTTTGCACTCGCTCACGGTCATCGGGATGAATAAGCGAGAAGGCGCGTATGTAGGTGAGGGGCTCATCGGGCGTAAGGCCGAAGTGGGCCTTGCATTGCACCGAGCAGCTAAAGGCGTTGGTTTGTAAATCCAGCTCCCACACGCCGAGTCCGGCGACGCCGACGGCCATGGTCAATTTGGTTTGTTCCTCGCGGAGCCCGGATTCGGCATTCTTGCGTTCGGCTACTTCGGCCTCGAGGGCGGCAGCCTTATGTTGCAAGATTGTAATGGTGCGCAAGCGGTCATCAAAACTAACCTGTGCATTATAGCTTTCGGCGGGAATCACCCGTGAATGGGCGTTACAGATATGCGTTAGCGGCTGGCCATGCGCTGTGGCGCTAAAGCCGGCCATGGGGTAGGCGCAAAACAGGGCAAAGCGATGAATTTTGCCTAGCTCGTTCCAGAGTTCTTCGAGACGGATTGCCGCCGCGCTGTTGCCTTCTGCCCAAAGCAGCGCCACCATCTCGCCGAAGGCCCGTAAATTACGCTGGCCTTTGCTGGTGCGGGCCACCGCCCCGCCTACCACCTCGTTGAACAACGTCGGATCAGGCAAGCCATCGACCATAAACTTGGCAAGCGTTTCAGCCGCGTCCAAGGCAATGTATTGGACGCGCATTTTGATGACGGCAAGGTTGAAGCCGTGGGCCTTCAGGCGCATATCCAGGGCATCACGGTGTGCTGGGGTGGCGATAACGATTGCACTATCACCCGCGCCTAAGGCGGCACCGATAAATGCGCCCACCGAGTCCACCAGAAAGGCATCGTCCTCATAAAATTGGACAAAATGCTCGGATTCGCCCATGTCGCTCCAAGACGCGCGCGGTGCATGTTGCGCCAGCGGGGCGTTGGGATCAGCATCAGCACTGGTTGGGTTACTGGGGAGGCTCATAAGTCGCTCCTGTTCCTTGTAAGTTGAGCGAACTATAACCCTCGTGATCGACGGCTGCAAGCTGCCGGGCGGTGCTTTCGACGGGTGCTATGCTTGGGGTGCCTGCGCGGTTACACAAGTCGTGATACTAGCCTAATGTAACAGGATTATAGGTCTAGCAAAGGCCCCACGTACCTAAATAAACAGGGAGTGCTGCATGCAGGTTTAGGGCAATTTTAATAAGTGCTCGGCACGCTCTGCCGGTAGGTGATACTGCACGCCGAGTTCGGGGCGCGCGAGTATCAATTCCGGGGTGCGCGCGGTGATATCGAAACGGATAGGTTCGGGTATGTCTTGCAGGCGTATCAGCACGCTGCCGAGTGCGGTCTGTTTCTGATAAGGCTTTACTTGCAGGGCCTGGCCCTGTGTCCATCCGTCCACCAGGGTGTTAATGGCATCGGCAGAGGCGTTGACGGGAGGCGGCGTTAATGACCAGCGGTCATTAGTGCGCGCGAGTTTTAATCCGGGCAGGTCAATCTCGGTGGGGTGGCTGCCCGCGGGTAGCAGTGCCATGCTTACCCATGTTGTGGGTTCGGCGATCAGGTTGTAATAGACGCTGTCGTCGATAAGGTGAATGACGCCATTCAATAACACATAGCGTCGTTGGTTGATCCCCTCGGTGTCGCCGAAGGCCATCTCCACGTCGTTCAGACGTAGGCGCACGCGCGGTTCCGCTAACTTATATTTCGCCAGATTTTGGCCCTGGGCCGGGAACCGGCTATGGCTGGTTGCCTGGGTCAGGTGCAGCAGTGTTTGCACGTGAAAATCACTGGCGGGCAGTTTTAAGGGCGCGGTCATGCGCCAGCCGGTTTGTTCTTTAACCAAATCGATATCCGCTTGCCCGCTGCGGCGGATGGCTATGTGAGTAATTTGTTCGGGTGGCAGCGCGGTCAGCGTTACCGGCGCCGCGGGTTTTTTCACCCCCGGCAGGTAGGCGGCGATCAGGGCCGCCGCGGCTACTAAAATTAATAACGCCAGGTTCAGCCAGGTGCGCGAATTCATCTACCGCTTGCGCCGCTT
>DATECT010000133.1:0-6907 GCA_035286765.1 Gammaproteobacteria bacterium | reverse complement strand
TAATCATCGTGCAGCGCCAGTCCCTTGTGCATATACTCTTCCGGGCCGCTCGCCCAAGCGGTCGGGAAATCAAACATAATCAATCCGACGCTGGCGCGCATCCCGTAATGGGCGGCGACGCGCGCCGTAACGTCGGGAAAGAAATACATATCGTTAAAGCACGTCGTGCCGCCGCGCAGCATCTCGGCGATGGCAAGCTCGGTGCCGTCGCGCACGAATTCCGGGTCGACCCAGGTGTTTTCCGCGGGCCAGATATGATTATTCAGCCAGTCCATCAGGGGTAAATCGTCGGCCAGGCCGCGCAATAAATTCATCGCCGCGTGGGTGTGGGCGTTAACGAGGCCGGGGATCAGGGCGTGTTGATCAAGGTGCAACTGGGTTGTTGCGGTGTAGTGCAGGGGAACGTCTTGGCTGGGCAGCAAGGCGATGATGCGGCCTTGGTCTACCACTAGACAGTGATGCTGGTAAACCCCAGCCGGCTCCACGGGGATGATCCAGCGCGCATGGATTAGGGTATCAACGGTTTGCATAGGAGATGGAACTCCGCTGGCAAGTTAAGCGTCAGTAAGTTTTACATAAAAAAAGCCCCGCACAGGGCGGGGCTAGTTTATAGCGTAAAGCTAAAAAGGGTTGCTTACTGCTGCATCTCTTTCTGTACTTCAACCTGTACTTCTACGCGGCGGTTAGGTGCCAAGCACTTGATCAACGCCGTGTTGCGGCGGTTCTCTTTGCCCTTGACATCGTCGCAGCTTACTACGGGATCGGCTTCGCCCTTGGCAACTGCTTGGATGCGATTGGCATCAACGCCCTTGCTGACCATGTATTTCTTGACGGCATCCACACGACGCTGTGACAGCTTCATGTTGTAGGCTTCACTGCCGATACGGTCAGTGTAACCCTCGGCCATCACGACTTCGACTTCAGGATGATCTTTCAGCTTAGTGACGAGGTCATCCAGCTGGGCCTTACCATCAGCCTTCAACGTGGCCTTATCGAAATCGAACAAGGTTTCCGCCTGGAAGGTGGTCTTCGGCACTGCCGCGGGGGCTGGGCCGGCAGCAGGTTCGGGGGCCGGGGCCGGTTCAGCCGCCTTAACCGCGTCGCCGCATTCCACTGAGGCATATTCTGGCTTCCAGGAGCCGGTACGCACACACTTGCCTTGGCTATCCAGCACATTCTTACCTGAAGAGTCAAATACATATCCGGGATTGTTTGATCCCATGTCCGCAGCGTAGGTCACACCGAGCGTAAAGGCGGGCATGGCTGCTACTACACCGCTCAGGATAAGATTCTTAATTGTTTTTTGCATATCTAGTAACTCCTAATAATGTTAAAATTTTTGGTTACTTTACCCACTATCGCGCTCGATAATAATAATATCATCACAGTTAGCCAATCATCCGATCATGGGTAGCCGTGCATCTGTAAGTAAGCCACACATATATAATCTACCATATGGCTAGATAAAATAAAGATTTTTCTTAAGCTTGGGGCCCTCAGACGGGCCCTCAAGGGGTCTATAACTGCTTGCCTGCCGGGGAATTTTACATGGCCGTGAACTCTTTTGATACTATCCGCGCGGTCGAGTGGTTGGCGCAGGGGGGGGTCAAGCTGCTCGACCAGCGTGCGCTCCCGCAGCGTCATGAATACAGGGAGTACAGCGACGCGGCGAGCATTGCCCAGGCCATTACCGAGATGGTGGTGCGCGGCGCCCCGGCCATAGGCATCTGTGCGGCCTACGCCGTAGTGCTGGCAGCCAAGGCGCGCTATGCCGCTTCCCCACAGAGTTGGCGGCATGATATCGAGGCGGACCTGTGCCTGTTGGCCGCGTCGCGGCCCACTGCGGTCAATCTATGCTGGGCCTTGGAACGGATGCGCGGCAAACTGGGGGAGATAAGCGGCGATCCTGTGCCGACCCTGTTGCAGGAGGCGCAAAAAATCCACGCGCAGGATATTGCCGATAACCGGATAATGGGGCAGGGCGGCGCAGCGCTCTTGGCGGCGGGCAGCGGCGTGCTGACCCACTGCAACACCGGCTCGCTGGCAACCGGCGGCTATGGCACGGCCCTGGGGGTAATTCGTGCCGCCTATGCCGACGGCAAGATTGAACAGGTGTTTGCCAATGAGACCCGGCCTTGGCTGCAAGGGGCACGGTTGACCGCCTGGGAATTGGTGCAGGATGGCATCCCCGTCACCTTGATCGCGGATTCCGCCGCCGCCCACTTAATGAACCAGGGCCAAATCGGCTGGGTAATCGTGGGGGCCGACCGGATTGCGGCCAATGGCGACTTGGCGAATAAAATCGGCACCTATGGTTTGGCGGTGGCCGCACGTCACCACGGGCTAAAATTCATGGTGGTCGCGCCTACCTCGACTATCGATATGACGCTAACCAGCGGCATCGATATCCCTATCGAAGTACGTTCGCCGCACGAGATACTATCGCTGGGCGGCCAAGTGGTGGCCGCCGTGGGGGCGGAGGCCTGGAATCCCGCCTTTGACGTCACGCCCGCCGGGTTGATTGATGCCTTGGTCACTGAAAAAGGCGTGGTACTCAATCCCGATGCGGAAAAGCTGGCGGCGCTAATGAAATCTGGAGATTAGGGATTAGGGTCGAAGAGGCTGGTCAGAATACTTATGATGTAGAGGCCGGCTGCGTTGAATCGGCATTGGTTTGAGCCTACAATTACAGCATGATTGATTGGTCTTCCTGTCTGGCTGTCGAGCGCGAGCCGCAACGCGTGAGCGGGGCGTGGGTGTTTCGCGGAACCCGTGTGCCTGTCGCGGCACTGTTCGAGAATCTTGAGGACGGCGCGCAACTCTCGCAGTTTTTGGAGTGGTTTCCGGGCGTCACGCTCCAACAGGCTCGCACGGTGCTTGAGCACGCAGCTCGCTCTTTGGAAGCGGCGTGAGTGCATGTCCTATTCGATCAAGGCACTCCTCCCGCACCCCTTCGCCACTATCTACCAGCCCATCAAGTTTCCACGGTCTTTGAGCTTGGTTGGGGCGCCTCAAAAACGGTGATTTACTGAGGCAAGCTGAAGATAGCGGCTTTGAAGTGTTTGTTACGACCGATCAAAACCTGCGATATCAACAAAACCTTGCAGATCGCAGCCTCGCCATTAGTTGTGCTTACCACGACCAGTTGGCCGCGCATTGAAAAGGCGCTACCCGCTGTTTTGGAAGCCATTGTCTCCGTATCGTCAAGCGGCTATATCGAAGTCTCTATTCCTTAAGGGCAAACGGGGGTGAGAAAGCGGCAGTGAAACGGTAACTGGTAAAAGTATGCCCCATCACCCATCACCCATTACCCCAAGCCTCTCGCTACTCGCCCCTAACTCTTGTATAATTAAGCGCTTGAAAAATGAGTCCCACTCCTACTTAATTTGAGTCCACATCCCCCTTGATGGCTAGTTTTGCCAAAGAAATCCTCCCGATCAATATCGAAGAGGAGATGAAGCAGTCTTACCTCGATTACGCGATGAGCGTGATTGTGGGACGCGCCCTGCCGGACGTGCGCGACGGTCTTAAGCCTGTGCACCGCCGCGTGCTGTTTGCCATGAGCGAGCTGGGCAACGACTGGAATAAACCCTATAAAAAATCGGCCCGTGTGGTCGGTGACGTGATCGGTAAATATCACCCGCACGGCGATACGGCGGTGTATGACACCATCGTGCGCATGGCGCAGCCCTTTTCGTTGCGCTATATGCTGGTCGACGGGCAGGGCAATTTCGGCTCCGTCGATGGCGACTCGCCGGCGGCCATGCGTTACACCGAGGTGCGCATGGCGCGCATCGCGCACGAAATGCTGGCCGATCTGGACAAGGAAACGGTCAACTTCGTCCCCAACTACGACGAATCCGAGCGTGAACCGTCGGTATTGCCTGCGCGCATCCCCAATCTGCTGATCAACGGTTCGTCCGGTATCGCGGTGGGCATGGCGACCAACATCCCGCCGCACAATATTACCGAGGTCATCAATGCCTGCGTGGCCTTGATCGATGACCCCACGCTGACCATCCCTGCTTTAATGACCCACTTGCCGGGGCCGGATTTCCCCACTGCCGCCTTTATCAACGGGGCGAGCGGGATTGCCGAGGCCTACCACACCGGGCGCGGGCGCATCCACGTGCGCGGTAGGACGCACATCGAAACCGATGAGGCGCGCGGCAAGCAGACTATCATCGTCACCGAACTGCCGTATCAGGTGAACAAGGCGCGCCTGCTGGAAAAGATCGCCGAGCTGGTCAAGGATAAAAAGCTTGAGGGCATTACCGAGCTGCGCGACGAGTCGGATAAAGACGGCATGCGCATGGTCATCGAGTTGCGCCGTGGCGAGATGGCCGAGGTGATGCTGAATAACCTCTATCAGCACACGCAGTTGCAGGTGGTGTTCGGCATCAATATGGTGGCCTTGGTCGACGGCCAGCCGCGCCTGCTCAACCTCAAAGAGATCTTAGAGCTATTCATCCGCCACCGTTGCGAGGTGGTGACACGGCGCACCATTTATGACCTGCGCAAGGCGCGTGAGCGTGCTCATATCTTGGAAGGCCAGGCCGTGGCGCTAGCCAATATCGATCCGATCATCGAACTGATCAAGACCTCACCCGACCCGGCCACGGCCAAGCTGGCCTTGACGGCGCAGGTGTGGGCGCCGGGTAGCGTGGCGGAGATGCTGGAGCGCGCCGGCATAACGGCCTCGCGGCCTGCCGATCTTGCCCCCGAACTGGGTTTAGGGCCTGATGGCTACCGGCTGTCCGAGGTGCAGGCGCAGGCGATTTTAGATTTGCGTCTACAACGCTTGACCGGCTTAGAGCAGAATAAAATAATAACGGAATACAATGAGATAATAGCCGTTATTAATGATTTACTTGATATTCTGGCGCACCCGGAAAGATTGATGAGCGTGATCCGCGATGAGCTCATGGCGATCCGCGAGCAATACGCCGATGCCCGCCGTACCGAGATCCTCTTTGATCATTCCGACCTGAGCCGGGAAGACCTCATCACCGTCGAGGACATGGTGGTCACGCTGTCCCACGCCGGCTATGTGAAGTCGCAACCCGTCTCCCATTATCGGGCGCAGAAGCGCGGTGGCAAGGGCAAGGCGGTGGCCAGCGTGAAAGACGAAGACTTTATCGATAAGCTGTTTGTCGCCAGTACCCACGACACTATTTTGTGCTTCTCCAGCCGCGGCAAGGTGTACTGGATGAAGGTCTATGAATTGCCGCAGGCAGGCCGTATCGCACGCGGCAGGCCGATCATCAACCTCCTGCCGCTCGAGGAGGGCGAGCGCATTAATGCGATCTTGCCGGTGCACGAATTCGAGCCGGATAAATACATCTTCATGGCTACCGCCAGCGGCACGGTGAAGAAGACCTCCCTGGAGGAATTCTCGCGCCCGCGTTCCAACGGCATCATCGCCGTGGACCTGCGCGAAGACGACCAGTTGGTCGGGGTCGCCATCACCAATGGCAGTCAGGACATCATGCTGTTCACCAGTGCCGGCAAGGTGATTCGCTTTAACGAGAAGGATGAGGTGCGGCCTATGGGCCGGACTGCCTGTGGCGTGCGCGGCATTCGCCTGGGGGCTGGTCAGCGCGTGATCTCCCTGATCATCGCCGAGTCCGGCACGGTATTGACCGCCACCGAGCGCGGCTACGGCAAACGTACCCCGGTCAACGACTACCCGCTGCAGGGGCGCGGCGGCCAGGGCGTGATCTCTATCCAGACCAGTCCGCGCAACGGCCAGGTGGTAGGCGCGGTATTGGTGAATGACGAGGACGAGATCATGCTGATCACCGACCTGGGCACCCTGGTGCGCACCCGCGTCAATGAGGTATCGGTGATGGGGCGCAACACGCAGGGCGTTAAATTGATCAGCCTGAGCGATGACGAGAAGCTGGTTGCTATCGAGTGTTTGATCGAGGCCGATGAGGATGGGACGGTGGACGGGGCGGGCCCGCACCTGCATTTAGTGACTGACGAATAAGCTTATTTCAGGCTTCTTTCCATCAGTAAAAGTCAATTAAATTAATAGATTATTTAACATAGTTAAAGGGGTTTATTATGTCTCGCGTATTTAACTTCAGCGCAGGCCCTGGGGTATTGCCTGAGGAAGTTTTGCAGAGGGCCAAGGAAGAAATGCTGGAGTGGGGCAAGTCCGGCATGTCGGTGATGGAGATGAGTCATCGCGGCAAGGAATTCATGTCCATCGCCGCGCAGGCCGAGGCCAGTCTCCGCGAGCTCATGGCCATCCCGGCCAATTATAAGGTGCTGTTCCTGCAGGGCGGCGCCACCAGCCAGTTCGCCATGGTGCCGATGAATCTGCTACGCGGCAAAACCCAGGCAGATTACATTAATACCGGCGAGTGGTCGCAGAAGGCCATCGCCGAGGCGGGCCGCTATTGTACGGTAAATACCGCAGCTACCTCGCAGGCCAGTTCCTTCACGACTATTCCGCCACAAGCGGAATGGAAACTGGATTCCCAAGCCGCCTACCTGCACTACACGCCCAACGAGACCATCGGCGGCGTGGAGTTTCACTGGGTGCCCGAGGCCGGCACGGTGCCGCTGGTGGCCGATATGTCGTCCACCATCCTGTCCCGGCCTGTCGATGTCACAAAATTTGGCGTGATCTATGCCGGGGCGCAGAAGAATATCGGGCCTGCCGGTTTAACGGTAGTGATTGTCCGCGATGACTTGATCGGTCAAACCCTTGCTACTACGCCGCGCATGTTTGACTACAAGATTCACGCCGACAACGGCTCTATGTACAACACCCCGCCGACCTACGGCTGGTATTTTGCCGGGCTGGTATTCGATTGGCTCAAGCAGCGCGGTGGCCTTGAGGGCATGGGCAAGATCAACAAGCGTAAGGCCGATAAGCTCTACCAGGCCATCGACG
>DATECT010000132.1:0-2142 GCA_035286765.1 Gammaproteobacteria bacterium | reverse complement strand
CTACGCCGCCGCCGATGATCACCACCTTGGCTGGCAACACGCCCGGCACGCCACCCAGAAGCACACCGCGCCCGCCGTTGATTTTCTCCAAAAAGGTGGCGCCTACCTGTATGGACATACGCCCGGCAATTTCACTCATGGGCGTGAGCAGCGGCAATTGCCCTGGACCATGGCTGATGGTCTCATAGGCAATGCCCGTTACCTTTTTCTCCAACAGGGCGCGCGTCAATTGTTGGGCGGGGGCGAGATGCAGGTAGGTGAATAGAATCTGGCCTTCGCGCATCAGACCATACTCTGCCTCGACAGGCTCCTTCACTTTAATAATCATCTCAGCTTGCGCCCAGACTTGCGCCGCTGATTCGATGATCTCGGCGCCCGCAGTGAGATATTCCTGGTCGCTAATGCCGCTGCCCAGACCCGCCCGGGTCTCCACCAGCACCCTACATCCGTGCATACACAATGTCCTGATGCCGGACGGCACCAGGCCGACCCGGTATTCGTTGTCTTTCAACTCCTTCGGTACGCCGATAATCATGACTGCTCCTTATACTATTTGATTCGGCACGTAAATGTTTCTACTGTGTCATTCCCGCGCAGGCGGGAATCCATTGGCATGACTGGGCTCCCGCTTTTGCGGGAGCGATGTAAATTCAAACGTCATTTGGCCGATTCAATAATCACTGCTATCTCGCTACCCCAATATCCCGCCGTAATTCCTCAATCACCGGCGCCGTCTGCGGGCGCACGCCGCGCCACAAATTAAATGATTCCGCAGCCTGTTCCACGAGCATGCCCAATCCATCCAGCACTTTTTCAGCGCCCTGCTCCCAGGCCCAGCGCATAAAGATAGTCGGGGCTTGGGCATACATCAGGTCGTAGCACCAGCCGCCCTCGGCAATAACACCGTCCGGCAGCGGCGGTAACTCGCCTTGCAGGCTCGCCGCCGTGCCATTGATGATTAAATCAAATTTTAATCCGCTTAGATCCTCGTAACCGCAGGCCTGCACCTGGGCAGGGGCGAATTCGCCGGCCAGTTCCCGCGCCTTGTCCGGCGTGCGGTTGGCTATCACCAATTGAGCGGGCCGCTCATTGAGCAAGGGCCCCAGCATGCCACGCACCGCGCCGCCGGCGCCGAGCACCAGTACGCGCCGGTCGGCAATGCACGCACCGTGATTGATTACAAGATCGCGCAGCAATCCCACGCCATCGGTATTATCGCCATAGATCGCGCCATCGGGCCGGAACATAATCGTATTCACTGCCTTAGCCTGTGCGGCGCGGGCGCTGAGTTCGTCACATAATTCCCATGCCTCATGTTTGAAGGGCACGGTAATATTCAGACCGTGCCCACCGGCAGCCTGGAAATTTCCGACGGCCTGCGCAAAGCCGCCCACATCTACCTGGATGGCCGTATAGGTCATGCGTTGGTTGCATTGCCGGGCAAACGCGGCGTGAATCTGCGGTGATTTGCTATGTGCGACCGGGTTGCCCATGACGGCATAAGCAGCGGGCTTAGGCTTGAAGTCGAATAGATCGGTCATGGATGGAGAACGCCTGCGCAAAGCTAAGTTTAGGTAGAGGACAACATGGAAAGTATATTAGAGTACCACCCACAATAACACCGTAAGGAACTAAGTTGGCCAATAAGACCGCAACAAAACTCCCCGATACCTTGGCCGCCGTGGATTTAGGGTCTAACAGCTTTCGCATGGTCATCGCGCGCATGGTAAACGGCCGCATTTACACCCTGGATCGCCTGCGCGAGCCGGTGCGCCTGGCGGCAGGGCTGACCAAAAAAAACCAATTAACCAAAGCGGCCCAACAGCGCGCCTTGGCCTGTCTACGGCGTTTTGGGCAACGGCTGCGCGGCATGCCGGTGGATAGCGTGCGCGCAGTCAGCACGAATACCCTGCGATTGATGCAAAACAGCGGGCGCTTTCTCAACGCTGCGCAACAGGCGCTCGGCTACCCTGTGGAAATTATTTCAGGCCAAGAAGAGGCGCGGCTGATTTATTTGGGTGTCGCCCAGGGCCTGCCTAATAAGGCGTTAAAGCGTCTGGTTATAGATATCGGCGGTGGCAGTACCGAGGTCATCATAGGCCAAGGCATGGATGCACTGCGTCTGGAAAGCCTGCAAATGGG
>DATECT010000131.1:0-5662 GCA_035286765.1 Gammaproteobacteria bacterium | reverse complement strand
CCGGCGTGCCTGCGGCATTGGCCGAATACACCATCACCCTCAACTATAACGACATCGATCAGGTGCGCGCGGCCTTTGCCCAGGCGGGTAAACAGATCGCCTGCATTATCGTCGAACCGGTGGCCGGCAATATGAATTGCGTGCCGCCGCTGGCGGGTTTTTTGGAGGGGCTACGCGAAGTGTGCGACCAGTACGGCAGCGTATTGATCTTTGATGAAGTCATGACCGGTTTTCGCGTCGCCTTGGGCGGGGCGCAACAGCATTATCACATCAAACCCGACCTCACCACGCTCGGCAAGGTGCTGGGCGGCGGTATGCCGGTCGGCGCGTTCGGCGGGCGCAGAGACATCATGGAACAGATTGCCCCACTCGGCCCGGTCTATCAGGCGGGTACCTTATCGGGCAACCCGGTGGCCATGGCGGCGGGCCTGGCCACACTCGAACAGGTGGCGCAGCCGGGTTTTCACCAACGATTAACTGCCGCTACGCAGGGCCTAACCGCCGGTCTGCTGGAGCGCGCCCGTGAGTTAAAGATACCGTTTGCGGTAAACCAGGTGGGCGGCATGTTCGGCCTGTTCTTCACTAAAGAAAAGCGCATCGATAACTTCGCTCAAGTGATGAAATGCGATGTCGAACGCTTTAAGCGCTTCTTCCACGGCATGTTGCAAGAGGGTGTGTATCTCGCCCCTTCGGCATTCGAAGCCGGCTTTGTCTCCGCCGCCCACGGCGATGCGGAAATCAGCGCCACGCTGCAGGCAGCGGAAAGAGTGTTGGGCAGCCTGCGTGATTAGCTCTTGTCTGCGTTTAATTTAAACATATTGCGCAGCGTGCCATCACGGCCCCAAACATGATGCAGCACAGCCATGCCGGCATGTCCGCCCCAATACACCCACACGAATGTAGCAATGAATTCATGGAGCTCCTTGGCGCCGTCAGTAAAGGCCGTGATTTTGCCGTTTTCGGGCATCCAAAAGAACAAGACGGCGCCGCTCAACGCCATGCCTGTCACTGCCAGTAAGCCTAATCCGTGTATAAGCCCCGGTAATT
Organism: Gammaproteobacteria bacterium; assembly: GCA_035286765.1. GTDB lineage: Bacteria > Pseudomonadota > Gammaproteobacteria > SURF-13 > SURF-13 > DATECT01. Next base: position 4,615 of record DATECT010000131.1, on the reverse strand, counting down.
TTGCACCCGGGCCCGTAGGCGGCAGACGCAAGCTGATTATATCGCGTGATTCCTGAATAATTTTTCGCCGGTCAGCAGCCCGCCAAGGCAGCAAGTGTCTAACTCCGGCACCGCCGTTTGACCAAGCACTCCATGCCCAGTGCGCCAATACAATCAGTAAGGCGGCCATACCCAACCATTCATGTGTGTCCAGCAGCAGGGCATCCAAGCCGGTAGGCAACGGATGGTCAGGCTCGGGTGCCTCCACGCCCAGGCTGGTGAATAATTGCAGGGTCACGATGCCGGCAAGACCCATGTGCAGGAACCGCGTGCCCTTATCCCACCATCTGGGCTCAGTCATGCCTTGTGTATTCATCAGTGTATTTCTCCTCCCTCCGGGCAGTCATACCTGCCCGGAGCTTTGTCTAAGTGTGGATGTTTACTTGTGCTCGCCTTCAGCCCGGTCATTTTCCTCGGCATCGTTGTCTTCCTTTTCACCCTGTTCATCCTTGCCTTCATGCTCGCGTGTTTTTTCGGCACTCTCTAGCTTGCCATTCTCGATCTGCTCGTGTTTGGTGGCTTTGCTATCAGGCGCTGATATGCCAGGTGAGTTCATGGCGCCGCCTTGCTCCGCAGCCAGAACTAGATTTAACGACGTTGAACCTAAAGCCGCCGCTAACACTGCCGACCCTGCAATTATCTTATTGACTCTCATTTCAATAGTTCCTCGTTAAGTTAGCGTGTTGAACCATTCAACACGTGGCAGCAAGCATGCCAATAACGACATTACCGGGTTCTTTCTGGAGTATTACAATTTGGTAATGTCATGTCCGGCAACTCTGCTTTATCATTACTACGTGCGCATACTCGTTATTGAAGATGACCGGCAAGCCGCCCACTATCTGGCCAAAGGCCTGCGCGAGAGCGGCTATACGGTGGATCACGCTGCCGACGGTAATGAGGGGCTGCATCTCGCCTTGCAGGAAAACTATGATTTATTAATAGTGGATAGAATGCTGCCCGGGCAAAGCGGACTTTCCATTATCGAAACCCTGCGCGCTAAAGGCCACCATACCCCGGTATTAATCTTGAGCGCGTTAGGTGAGGTGGATGATCGGGTACGCGGTTTGCGCGCAGGCGGCGATGACTACCTGGTCAAACCCTATGCCTTTGCGGAATTATTGGCACGCAGTGAGGCCTTGCTGCGCCGTGGCAGCAGCGTGGGCTCCGACACGCGCATACGCGTGGCCGATTTAGAGATGGATCTGCTCGGCCACCACGTTACCCGTGCCGGTCAACGCATCGACTTGCAGCCACGGGAATTTCGCTTGCTGGAGTATTTGATGCGCCACCGTGATCAAGTCGTCACGCGCACCATGTTATTGGAACAAGTGTGGGATTATCACTTCGACCCTCAGACCAATGTGATCGACGTGCATATCAGCCGGCTGCGCCAGAAGATCGATAAAAACTTTTACCCGCCGCTGCTCCATACCGTGCGCGGCGCCGGGTATTGCCTCCGTGCAACTTAGACTACTACGTACCAGCACATTCCGGCTGGCGCTGCTTTACGCTGCATTGTTCGGCGGGCTTGCCGCCGTACTGCTGAGTTTCTTTTTCTGGACTTCCAGCAGCTATATGAATCGCCAAACCGATAATGCGATTTCCGCGGAATTGGATGGCTTACGTGACGAATACACCCTCAATGGGCTGAAGAGTTTGCGCAGCGTAGTGGAATTGCGCAGCAACGCCAGCGAGGATACCGACCGTATCTACCTGCTCGCCGCTCCGGATCTCACGCCGCTCGCAGGCACCCTCCCATCCTGGCCGCGCGATGGCGCCCGTACAGACGGCTGGATAAATTTCATCGCGAATGAAGGCGAGGGTGAGAGCGACGGCCACGAAAGAGTGGCGAGCCGTGCCCTGCGAGTCGAGCTACCAGGCGGTTACCACTTGCTGGCCGGACGCACGCTGCACGACCGCGAAGACTTATATGAACATCTGCTGCGTAATTTATTTTGGGCGCTGGCGGTTACCTTGGTGCTCGCCTTGGCGGGCGGGCTCGTCATGAGCCGCAGTGTGCTGCGCCGCATCGAAACCATCAATCGCACCAGCCGCTCCATCATGGCGGGCCATTTGGATCAACGTATGCCCATTACCGGCAGCGGCGACGAATACGATCAGTTGTCGGAACAGCTTAATGCCATGCTGGATCAAATCAGCCGGTTGATGGATGGCATGCGCCAAGTCACCGATAACGTCGCCCACGATTTGCGCAGCCCGTTAAGCCGCTTACGCAGCCGGCTCGATGTCACCTTATTGTCCGCGCGCAGCGAGCAGGAATACCGCGCAGTTATTGAGCAGACCATAACGGACGTTGATGAACTGCTCATGACCTTTAACGCGTTGCTTAACATCGCACAGACCGAAGCAGGTACCCGGCGTGACGATTGGGAAGAAGTTAATATGAGTATATTGGCGCAAGACGCGGCAGAGCTTTATCAGCCGCTGGCGGAAGATCAGGGGCTAAAATTTATTACTCGGATCGAGGGTAACCTAAAATTACCAGGTAACCGGCATCTATTAACCCAGGCGCTCGGCAACCTGCTGGATAACGCCATCAAATATACGCCCAAAGGCGGCACTGTTGAGCTTGGCGCCGCGCATGTCAATACTGCTATTGAAGTGACAGTCTGCGATAATGGCCCCGGTATCGCAGCACCGGATAGAGACAGGGTGCTGGAGCGTTTCGTGCGTCTGGAGGCCAGCCGCAGCACACCCGGCAACGGCCTCGGGCTAAGCATGGTGCGTGCCGTTGCAAAACTGCATAATGCGCAACTGGAACTGCAAGACAACCAGCCGGGCCTGCGCGTGGTGCTGCGCTTTCCGCGGAATTAAAATAAGCATTAACCGCCAAGGCGCAAAGGTGAGGCGGGATTGCCCTCCCGCCGAACGGGCTTGCAGGAAGTGCAGGTGAAATCCGTTATGCTGCTAAAATATTATCCAATTTTCTTTCGCGTCTTTGCGTGAATAGTTTTAGCAATAGGAACCACGATGTTTGAAAATTTAACCGATCGCCTCACCCGCACGCTAAAAAATCTGCGCGGGCAAGGCCGTATTACCGAAGACAATATTAAAGACACCCTGCGCGAAGTGCGCATGGCCTTGTTGGAGGCGGATGTCGCGCTGCCGGTGGTGCGCGCCTTTATCGACAGCGTGAAGATACGTGCCGTCGGCCAGGAGGTGATGCAAAGCCTCACCCCCGGCCAGGCGCTGGTCAAGATCGTCAATGATGAATTGATCGGCATCATGGGCGCGGGCGAAGACCTCAACCTCAACACAACCCCGCCCGCCATCATCCTCATGGCCGGTCTGCAAGGCTCCGGTAAAACCACCAGTGTTGCCAAGCTGGCGCGCTTCCTCAAGGAAACCCGCAGAAAATCGGTGCTGGTAGTCAGTGCGGATGTTTACCGCCCGGCGGCCATCGAGCAATTGCAGACCTTGGCGCGCGAGGTCGATGTCAGCTTTTATCCCAGCGATCCCTCGCAAGACCCGGTTGCTATCGCTACAGCAGCGGTAGCGCACGCCCGCATTCAGTTCAAGGACGTGGTCATCGTGGATACCGCGGGCCGTTTGCACATCGACGCCGAGATGATGGACGAGATCAAGCGTTTACACAGTGCATTGCAACCCATCGAAACCCTGTTCGTGGTCGATAGCATGACCGGCCAGGACGCCGCCAACACCGCCGCTGCATTCAACGCGGCCTTGCCCTTGACCGGCGTCATTCTCACCAAGGCCGACGGTGATGCGCGCGGCGGCGCGGCCTTGTCAATCCGCCATATCACCGGCAAGCCCATCAAATTCATCGGCGTTGGCGAAAAGACCACGGCCCTGGAGATCTTTCACCCCGATCGTATCGCCTCGCGCATCCTGGGCATGGGTGATGTGCTGGGCTTGATCGAAGAAGCGAGCCGCACGGTCGATCACCAGCAGGCGGCCAAGTTCGCCGACAAGATCAAAAAGGGCAAAAAGTTTGATCTGGAGGATTTTCAGACCCAATTACAGCAAATGCGTAGCATGGGCGGCGCGGCGAGCCTCATGGACAAGCTGCCGGGCATGGGTGAAATCCCGCAGGCGGTGAAAGATCAGGTGAACGACAAGGAAACCCGTCGCCTGGAGGCCATTATTAGCTCCATGACCCCCCACGAGCGCCACGTCCCCGAGATTATTAAGGGCTCGCGCAAACGCCGCATCGCCGCCGGGTCCGGTACCCAGGTGCAGGATGTCAACCGGCTGCTCAAGCAATTTGTGCAAATGCAGCGCATGATGAAGCAGGTCTCGAAAGGCGGCATGGCCAAGATGCTGCGCAGCTTGAAGGGGCGCATGCCCTTTTAGGCGGCATCCGGGCGAGCAAGTTAGTTGTAGGGCTTCTCTTTATGAGGGGCATAGCGATCCGGTTCAAATCCCCCCTCGCTGGCGCTCGACCCCCTTTTACAAAGGGGTCGAGCGTAGCGAGGGGGGGGATTTGAGACCGCACTGCCGAACCGGATCGCTATGCCCCTCATAAAGAGAAGCCCTACAACTAACTTGCTCGCCCGGATGCCGCCTAAAAGGGCATGCGCCCCTTCAAGCT
>DATECT010000130.1:0-9376 GCA_035286765.1 Gammaproteobacteria bacterium | reverse complement strand
GCCCTGGCGGCGGGCCTGGGGATAGGGGCGGCGATCCTGCTGGCCCAAAAGCTGTTCCAGCCCCAGATTGATGACATTGCGGGTTACCAGTACACCATCAAAGGCAGTTGGGATGAGCCCAAGGTCGAGCCGATCTCGGTGCAAACCTCCAAAGGCGCGGGGGTGAGCCGCTGAAAGCGGCGAACGCCAAGGCGGGAAGCCTTGGCTGGGGCTAAGGTAATGAGTGGCGGTCTCGCCAGGGATGGCGAAGATGATGTTTATTGTAAAGGGTAGCAATAAGCTTGAAGAGCCGCCGAAGGCGGTGAACGCCATGCCAGGGAAGGCATGGCCGGGGTGTAGAGATGAGCAAAGGCCGCGCCACGACTGCATGGATGTAGGAGGTAGAGCAACGCCGGGAGCAGTTGCCGAAGGACGGCAAAGACGTGCTTGCTAATCAGTACCACCGTACAAGTTAAGGAGCCGCCGAAGGCGGCGACCGTTCGTCAGGGTGAGGCCATGAAGTGGCCGAACGACAGACCAGGGATGGTCTGGCTGGAGCGGCAAGCGGAGCAGGGGGTGAGCCACGGCTAGCGGCGAACGGGGACGCCACGGAAGGCGTACCGTGGTACCAAAGCGGAGCGGGACGTGTAGCGCTGGGGCGCAGTGCAGCGCCGACCAACGGCACCGCTGAAAAAGCGGCCCCCGCAGGGCTGATGCAAAGGGAAGAGCGCAGCGAAGGATCCTGCATCATGACCGTTTGGCAGGATAGCCAAACGGCACCGCCGTAAGGCGGCCCGCAGGGTGATGCACACGGATGTGCATCATGACCGCCAATACCCGGCATTTAAGCCAATACCCGGCATTTAAACCAAGGGAATTATGTAACGAAGAAAAAGTCTGTTAGAATTTATCCACGGTCTAATTAGTTCAATACGACCGAACTTTTTATTTATGTGATTATTTGAGGAAATATAAAAATGAGACAAGCTATCCTGATTACTGCGTTACTCGCCATTGCCTTAACCGCCTGCAGCAAAGAAGAAGAAACCACCACGGCCCCGGCAGCTCCAGCAGATTCCATGGCCGCCCCTGAGGCAGCTGCTCCTGCCGCCCCGGCTGAGCCCGCACCGGCCCCTGAAGCCGCGCCTGCTCCCGAAGCCGCCCCGGCCCCTGAAGCCGCCCCGGCTCCTGAAGCCGCCCCGGCTCCTGAAGCCGCCGCCCCCGCTGATGCAGAGGCCGCTGCTCCTAAAGCGGAGTAAGGTAAGGCATTTCAACTATGTGAGGACTAACCATGAAAATTTTTTCAGGGATGAAAAATCCATTGGTGTATTGGGCCTTAATCGTAGTAGCACTCATAGTCATCGTTGTGGTTTTTTTCAGCGTGGCTGAGTGGAGTAAAAAGGGGAGTGTACAGGCAGGGCCTCTGCGGGATGCAGCAGGCCCTGTTTCACTTGTCACGCACCTTGGCAACCCCCCCCCATCATGCAGGGCTGATCAGCACCTCTGGGGGTCTACATGGAGCGTACTATCATGAATAAATTTCCCGCCATACAAAGCCGCAAGCTCGCCATCACCGGTGCTGTAGTGGTTATCGGCCTGATCTTGGTGCTGGTTTATATCACCTATCATCTGTTTTACACCGAGACTAAGAGGATAGATGCCAGCTCACCACCGGCCTCTGCCGTCCCTGTCGAACCCAGCCCAGGACCCGTATCGCCCGAGTCCGGCGCGCCCTCAGCCGCCAAGCCAGGAGACGGTGCCGCACCCCCCGCAACTCAATAGGGAATTGTCCGGCTAGTCTGCCAAAAGCCTTGGCGCATACCGGGGAGCAAAAGTGCTAGACTCGCCGTGAAATGGATCGCTCATGGCTATAGGCGTGGCAAGCTGAGGCCCGCGAGAGAAGTGTGTCACGAGTCCGACGCGCCGTCCCGCGACCGCTAGGCGGCCTAGTACGGCGTTAAACCACTATAAGGAGATGCACATGAATTCAACTAACCAGCCAAACTCACCCCAGCAACGCTCATGGAGCACCACTACGCGGTTTTTGGTGGTCGCATTAGTGGTACTATTAACCGGTTTGTCGGTGTGGTTCTACGGTTTTTATAAGGGCGCCGAACGCAATGAGGCCAGCAATAAGGACCAGCCTGCGGTAGCCTCCACCCCGCTGGCACCGGAGAGCACACCGGTATCGCCCGATCCGCATGCCCCTTCCGCACCCCAGCCAGGCGGAGATGCACCCGCTAAAGCGCCTTAGTGGTATGCTTATAGGTAAGCCCAGCATAGTAGTTAGCTGAATTAAAGGGACGGCTATAAAACCAAGGGATCCCATAGTTCATAACTCGAGGGTAGCAAATGAATCGATCTATTTTGGTAGTTGCCTTATTGACCGCCACGGCCTTATTGGGCTGCAACAAAGCACAAGATGCGGGGAATGCGCCGCCGGCCGCCGCTACCCCACCGAGTAGTCCTGCCCCTGAAGTAAGTCCGACACCCGCACCAGCGGCAGCACCGGCTGCGTCTGAGCCTGCCTCGGCAACGGAAAGCGCCGCCCCGGCGGAGCCGAAGCCGGAGGCCGCCAATAATGAGGCAGCACCCGCTGCTAAAGGTGTCGCACTGAGCGTTGATGAAGGTAAGGCCCTAGCCAAGAAGAGCGGGTGCTTTGCCTGTCACAATATAGAAAAGAAAATCATCGGTCCGGCGTGGAATGATGTGGGTAAGAAATACAAGGATAACCCGGATGCGCACGCCAATTTGGTGAAATGGGTGCACATCGGCGGCACGGGCCGCTGGGGTACGGCGGTTATGCCGCCTTATTCGCCGCGCGTGCCGGATGAGGATATTGAAAAACTGGCCACGTTCATACTTTCATTGCCTAAATAGCCTTAGTAACAGATAAACGGCCACGAAAGCCAGCCGCGTGCTGGCTTTCGTATTTATAGGCAACGCTGCCGCCCGCTACAGCTTATTTATTTGTTTGGCCGCACGTAAGGTATAATAAAGCCCTATGCCAAAATCTCCGCAAAATGTACCCGCCAAGGTGTCCCTTCGGCAGCAACGCCCCCCTGCTTATTCACCGACAAAATCCTTGTGGTTAGGAAGTGTAAGTGCCGCTTAATGGTAAGGGTGGTTGGCCACTATTAACTGAATCGTATCCGCCCAGCCTCAAGCCGGTTAATCCTGCCCAGGGGAAGCGACGTGTAGCGAGGCCCGCCATCCATGGCTAAGCTCGGGCACATCCGCAACTTTTCTATTATTGCGCATATCGACCACGGCAAATCCACGCTGGCCGACCGCTTTATTCAAACCTGCGGCGGGCTAACCGAGCGTGAAATGTCGGCGCAGGTGCTGGATTCCATGGACTTGGAGCGCGAGCGCGGCATCACTATTAAGGCGCAGAGCGTGTCGCTGAATTATCGCGCCAAGGACGGCAACATCTATCTGCTGAACTTCATCGATACCCCCGGCCATGTCGATTTCTCCTATGAGGTCTCGCGTTCGCTGGCTGCCTGCGAGGGCGCCTTGCTGGTGGTTGACGCCGCGCAGGGCGTGGAGGCGCAGAGCGTGGCCAACTGCTATACCGCCATCGAGCAAGGGCTGGAGGTCGTGCCGGTGTTGAACAAGATCGACCTGCCTGCCGCCGATCCGCAACGGGTGATCAAGGAGATTGAGGAGATCATCGGCATCGAGGCGGAGAACGCCATTCAGGTCAGCGCTAAGACCGGGCTTGGCGTAGATCAATTATTAGAGGAAATCGTCGCGCGCATCCCGCCGCCCGAGGGCGACGTCAACGCGCCGTTGCAGGCCTTGATTATCGATTCCTGGTTCGATAATTTTGTCGGCGTGATCTCGCTGGTGCGCGTCATGCAGGGCACGCTCATGCCCAAGCAGAAGATTAAAGTTATGTCCACCGGCAGGAGCTTCCTGGTGGAGAAGGTCGGCATTTCCACACCCAAGCGTTTGGAGACCGCCAGCCTGAAGGCGGGTGAAGTCGGCTTCGTTATCGCCGGCATCAAGGAAATCAACGGCGCGCCGGTCGGCGATACCTTCACCCTGCTGGAGCGCCCGGCCAGTGCACCGCTGCCCGGTTTCAAGCCGGTGCAGCCGCAGGTGTTCGCGGGCCTGTTCCCGATCGATGGCGAGGATTACGAGGCCTTCCGCGAGGCGCTGTCAAAATTGCGCCTCAATGACGCCGCCTTGTATTACGAACCGGAGACCTCGCAGGCGCTGGGTTTTGGTTTCCGTTGCGGCTTCCTGGGCATGTTGCACATGGAGATCGTGCAGGAGCGCCTGGAGCGCGAGTATAATCTCAGGCTGATCAGCACCGCGCCTACCGTGGTGTATGAAGTGTTGACCACCAAAGGCGAGGTGCTACAGGTGGATAATCCGGCCAAGCTGCCGGAGCCAACGTATATCGCCGAGACGCGCGAGCCGATCATAGAGGCGCACATCCTGGTGCCCCAACAATACCTGGGCAATGTCATCAATCTGTGCATCGAGAAGCGCGGGTCGCAAAAGAATTTGCAGTATTTGGGCAACCAAGTCACGCTGACCTACGAGCTGCCCATGAACGAGGTGGTGATGGATTTCTTCGACCGGCTTAAGTCGGTGAGCCGCGGCTATGCCTCGCTGGATTACAAATTCGTGCGCTTCCAGCCCGCGGATTTAGTGAAGCTGGATGTGCTTATCAACGGCGAACGCGTGGATGCACTCTCGCTCATCGTGCATCGCGCGCAAAGCTTTGCGCGCGGGCGTGACCTTACCGAGAAGATGAAAGAGATTATCCCGCGGCAGATGTTCGAGGTGGCGATCCAGGCCGCCATCGGCTCCCACGTCATCGCCCGGCAAACCGTAAAGGCGCTGCGCAAAAACGTGACGGCAAAATGTTACGGCGGCGACATCACCCGCAAGCGTAAACTGCTGGAGAAACAAAAGGCCGGCAAAAAACGCATGAAGCAGGTAGGTACGGTGGAGATTCCCCAAGAGGCCTTCCTGGCGGTCTTGCATGTAGGAAAGAAATGAATTTGTTTTATGCCCGCGCTACGCGGAGTAGGGATGAATAATGAACTTTGATTTTCCAACCATAATGGTATTGGCGGTGGCGATAACCGGGGCGATTTGGCTCATCGATGCCCTGTTCTTCGCGCCGCGCCGGCGCTTGTTGTTTAATCAATTGATGGCAACGGCGGGACCCAATGCCAATACGGAGAACATTGCCGCGTTGACCAAGGAACCGCTGCTGGTTGAATATGCGCGGTCGTTTTTCCCGGTCATCCTTGCGGTGTTGGTGTTGCGCTCATTTATCATGGAGCCATTCCGCATCCCCTCCAATTCGATGATGCCCACGCTGCTGACCGGCGACTTTATCCTGGTCAATAAATATAACTACGGCATACGTTTACCGGTTATCGATAAAAAAATCATCGAGGTCGGTTCACCGCAGCGCGGCGATGTCATTGTCTTTCGCTATCCGAATAATCCCTCCGTTGATTACATAAAGCGGGTTATCGGACTGCCGGGCGACCAGATCAGCTATTATCAAAAAAAGCTGCGCATCAATGGCAAGCCCATGGAGCAAGAGGATTTGGGTGAGTATATCGGCGTGGGCGCCGGTTTGGGCATGACGGGTGCAACGCTGCGCAAGGAAAGGCTGGATGGCGTCGAACACCCCATCCTTATCCGTGCCGGACAGCCGACGGTAGAGGGCGAATTTACCGTGCCGCAGGGTCAGTATTTTGTGATGGGCGATAACCGCGATAACAGCAATGACAGCCGCTACTGGGGCACGGTACCCGAGCAGAATCTGGTGGGCCGGGCCTTCCTGGTATGGATGAATTGGGATGGCTCCAATGGTGGGGTGTCGTGGCGGCGTATCGGGTCCAGTATTAAATAAGGGCACCTCTAAAAATGCGTCTTTTGTCTTTATGCGGCGTTGTTGTCCGCTCGGAATGCTCATGTACTACCGCGTACACTGCGCTTCCTCACGGAATTTCGCCTTGCCTAAAGCCAAAATCCACTATTTTTAGAGGGGCCCATAAGACGGAGGGGCTTATGAGCGGCATTAATCGGCAGCGCGGTATCACTACTATAGGGCTTATCATCATACTGGGCCTGATCGCCTTTTTTACCATGATCACGCTTAAGTTGTTTCCTATTTATATTGAATATTTCCAGGTCGTTACCTCGCTGGAGTCGCTGCAGAGCGAACCCGACGTTACCAGTAAGACCAAACCCGAGATCGTGCAGTTGCTGATAAAACGCCTGGATGTCAACAATGTCAAAAGCGTTGAGGCCAAAAATATTGAGATCAAACAAGGTCCGAAGGCAACCGTTATCGGCATTAACTATGAGGTAAGGGAGCCCTTATTTTGGAATCTCGATGTGGTCGCTAAATTCGATAAGAGTATCGAGGTACTGATTCGTTGAGAAAGTCCCTGAGCACCTTGTGCCTGGAGTTGGATTACCGCTTTGCAAACATCAAATTACTGGAAGCGGCATTAACGCATCGCAGTGCGGGCAGTGCCAATAATGAGCGCCTGGAATTTTTGGGTGACGCCATTTTAAGCTTTACCATAGCAGCCGAACTCTATCGGCGTTTTCCCAAGGCGAGCGAGGGCGAATTGAGCCGCTTACGCGCCAGCCTGGTGAAGGGCGAGACGCTCGCGCAAATTGCCCGCGTGCTGAATGTGGGCAACTACCTCCACTTGGGTTCCGGAGAATTAAAAAGCGGCGGTCACAGCCGTGATTCCACCTTGACCGATGCACTGGAGGCGATTATGGGAGCGGTATATCTGGACGGCGGCTTGGAGCCGTGTCAGCGCTTTATACTGTCGCTTTATCAGGAGCGTCTAGAGTCGCTATCGCCTGCGGCACACCTGAAAGACCCTAAGACCCGCCTGCAGGAATATTTGCAGTCACGTAAGCTACCTCCACCTCTGTATAACGTCCTGGTAGTGAGCGGCGATGCGCACGCGCAGATGTTTAAAGTGCAATGCGAAGTAGACGGCATGTGTTCCATTGAGGGGGAAGGTAGCAGCCGCCGCCGCGCCGAGCAGGATGCGGCAGCCAAAGCACTACAGTTGATCGAGCATGGCTAATACTGCAATAAATCATTGCGGCTATGTGGCGATAGTCGGTCGTCCCAATGTGGGCAAGTCCAGTTTGCTGAACCGTATCCTGGGGCAGAAAATCAGTATTATTTCGCGCCGTCCGCAAACCACGCGCCACCGCATCGTGGGCATCAAAACAGCGCTGGGCTGCCAAGCCATTTATGTGGACACGCCGGGGCTGAACACCGGCGCCAAGCGCGCTATGAACCGCTATATGAACCGTGCCGCGAGCACCGCCATTAATGAGGTGGATGCGATAGTGTTCGTGGTGGAGGCGCTGCGCTGGACGGAGCAGGATGACTATGTGCTGGCCAAGCTGAAAACCAGCACGGTGCCGGTCATCCTGCTCATCAATAAGGTGGATAAATTGGCGGATAAAAAGGCTCTGCTGCCCTATATGGCCGAGCTATCCGGTAAGCTGAATTTCGCCCAGATCATCCCGGTCTCCGCCAAAAATGGCGAGAACGTCGCGCTGCTCGAGGAAAAGATCGCCGCTCTATTACCTATAGCGCAGCCGTTTTATCCCGAGGATCAAATTACCGATCGCAGCGAGCGTTTTCTGGCGGCGGAATTGATCCGCGAAAAGCTCATGGAAGATCTTGGTGAAGAATTGCCCTATGCCTTAACCGTGGAGATAGAGCAGTTCGCCGACGCCGAGTCCAAGGCCGGCGAGTCCGAACAAGCAGAGGGCATGGCGCATATCCGTGCCGTTATCTGGGTGGAACGCCAGGGCCAGAAGGCCATCGTCATAGGCAAAAACGGCGCGCGCCTGAAGAGCATCGGCCAACAGGCCCGACTGGACATGGAGGAGGTCTTTCAGCGCAAGGTTTTTTTGCAGTTGTGGGTACGGGTAAAGGAAGACTGGTCGGACGATGCGCGGGCATTGGCCAGCCTGGGTTACGACTAATGGGTAAGAAAATAGTAATGGGTAATGTGTAAACGGTAATGGGTAAAAACAAAAACCCATCACCCACCACCCATCACCCATTACGCATTACCTTTTACGAATCTATCAAAGTGAAACGCATATGAACCATTCACGCGTTACCCTGCAACCTGCCTATGTGCTGCATCAGCGGCCTTACCGCGATACCAGTTCATTGATTGAGGTTTTTACGCCAAGCTTTGGCCGCGTCGGTATAGTGGCCAAGGGTTCGCGCAGCGCCAAATCTCGCATGCAGGGTTTGCTGCAACCGTTCCAGGCATTGCTTGTTTCCTGGTCCGGGCGCGGCGAGTTGGTCACCTTGACCGGCTGCGAATCCGGCGGGCCGCCCCGGCAGTTGGCGGGGCAAGTGCTGGTGAGCGGTTTCTATATGAGCGAACTCTTGTTGCGTCTATTGCACCGCCACGATCCCCATCCCGTGCTGTTTCAAGCCTATAGTGAGGCGCTTGCCGCACTGGACCAAACGAATCAGCAGCAGCGCGCATTACGCATCTTTGAAAAGCGTCTACTGCAAGAGTTGGGCTATGCGTTAATATTGGATCATCAGGCCGATACCGGCGAGCCGCTGGTGGCAGACAGCGTGTATAACTACGAGTTGGAAAAAGGCCCGCTGCCCCATGATACACTTAATGAGCATGAGCTCACCCTGCATGGGCGCAGCCTGATGTCGCTAGCCAACGAGGAACTGAACGATACGCTCAGCCTGCGCGAGAGCAAGCGCCTGACCCGAGCCGCCTTGGCGCTTTATCTGGGCGGGAAGCCTTTGCATAGCCGCAAATTACTCGCTGATTTGCATAAAGCGACGCACTATAAAGACCCGGCCACAGACCCGGCGCGTGTCTAGGGTGCCTCTAAAAAACGGTGAGATCATTTGAACATATTGCCTGCCACTGATATTTTGCTGGGCGTGAATATCGACCACGTTGCCACGCTGCGTCAGGCGCGCGGCACGCGCTATCCCGATCCGGTGCAGGCGGCTATTGAGGCCGAGCAGGCTGGTGCGGACGCCATTACCCTGCACTTGCGCGAAGACCGCCGCCATATCCAGGAGCGTGATGTGGAGATGCTAAAAGACATTCTGCTGACGCGCATGAATTTGGAAATGGCGGTAACCGATGCCATGTTAGCCATCGCCGAGCGGGTACGGCCCGCCGATTGCTGCCTAGTCCCGGAGCGGCGCGAGGAGTTGACCACCGAGGGCGGCCTCGATGTGGCCGGGCAACTACCGCGCATCACCGAGGCCTGTGCCAGATTGCGCGCGGCAGGCGTGAGCGTGTCGCTGTTTATCGATGCCGATCCGGCCCAAGTGGAGGCTGCTGCGCGTGCCGGTGCACCTGTTATCGAGATT
>DATECT010000129.1:0-5752 GCA_035286765.1 Gammaproteobacteria bacterium | reverse complement strand
GGGCGCAGCAGCCATAATCTGTTCGGCATTAAGGCGGATCCGAGTTGGGACGGTGGCCGCATCAGCGTGCCGACGCTGGAATATATCAATGGCATCGCCGTTAAGCGCAACGACGCGTTTCGCGCCTACGACTCCTATGCGGCCAGTTTTCAAGACTATGTGGATTTGCTGCGCTCCAATCCGCGTTACGATGAGGCTGTGCAGCGCAGTCATGACCCGGCTGCCTTTACGCGGGCCTTGCAGGATGCCGGCTATGCCACCGATCCGAATTATGCCGCCAAGATCAATGCCATCCTCAACAGTGAAACCATGGGCGCGGCGCTAATCAACGTTAAGGATCGCCAATAATATGCCGCTAATAATCAATAGGCAGGATAACGCGCCAAGCAGCCGTAATCAGCCGGCGCGATGCAGGTGGGGGGTGGTGTATGGCAAATAGCGGCGACGTATTAGGCATAGGCGTATCCGGGCTGCTCGCCTTCCAGCGCTCATTGGCGACAACCAGCCACAACATCAGCAATGTGAATACCGCCGGCTACAGCCGCCAGTTGGTGGATTTGGCGGCGCGTGCGCCAGTGGCCAGCGGCAACGGTTATATCGGCACTGGCGTGGAGGCGAGCACGGTGCGGCGCGCCTATGATGGATTTCTGACCGCCCAGGTGCGCACCACTACCTCCTCCAGCAGCCAGCTGGATAACTATTACAGCCTGGCCAGCCAAGTGGATAATCTGCTGGCCGACAGCAATACCGGGCTGTCGCCCACCCTGCAAAGTTTTTTCAATGCGCTGCAAGGGGTCGCTAACGATCCCAGCTCCCTGCCGGCACGCGACGTTTTATTGAGCAGCGGCCAAGGGCTTACCGACCGCTTTCATTTTATCGATCAGCAGTTGGCCGATCAACGCAGCAGCGTAAATTCGCGCCTGCAAAATACCGTAACCGAAATCAATAGTCTGGCCACCGCCCTGGCCAACGTCAACGATGACATCGCCACCGCCTTGGGCGCTAGCAGCCAAACGCCCAACGACCTGCTGGACCAGCGCGATGAACTGCTCAATCAGTTGGCGCAACGCGTTTCGGTGACCACCGTGACGCAGGACAACGGAGCCGTTAATGTATTCATTGGCAATGGACAATCGTTGGTGATCGGCACGCAGACCAATGCGTTGACTATTGCAAACAATGTCTTCGACCCCACGCGTTCGGAGGTGGCCTATGTGATAGGTTCCTCCACCAGCATCATCTCGGATAATCTGACCGGCGGCACACTGGGCAGTGCGCTCGATTTCCGCCGCCAGATTTTGGATACCGCCCAGAATGCCTTGGGGCGGGTAGCGACCGGCTTGGCCACCACCTTTAATGCGCAGCACCTGGAAGGCTTGGATTTAAACAATGCACTGGGCGCCAATTTTTTCACGGTAGGCACGCCCGACGTGTTGGTTAATAGCGCCAATACCGGCAGTGCCACCGTCGCCGCCGTGATTGCCAGCGTGAACAGCCTCACCACCAGCGATTATCGCCTGCAACGCAATGCCGATTCGGGCGGCAACGCCAACTACACCTTGACGCGCTTGACGGATAACAGCGTGGTGACCACCTACACGCCGGTGTTGCCCGCCGCCGCCACGGGCACGCTGTCCACGGTGGACGGCTTGACGGTGAGTTGGAGCGGCGGCACGCTCGCGGTGGGCGATAGTTTCCTGATCCGGCCTACGCGCGCGGGCGCGGAGGATATCAGCGTCGCGCTGACCGATTCGCGCAAGATTGCCGCCGCCGCGCCGATACGTACCACGGCCACGCTGGCCAATACCGGCACGGCGGATATCTCGACGGGCGAGGTGCTCGATGCCACCAACGCAAGCCTATTGACCACTACCACGCTCAATTTTACCAGCGCCACTACGTATCAAATTAATGGCGCCGGCGCGGCGATCGCCTATACCAGCGGTGCCAATATCGATCTCAACGGCTGGCGTGTGCAGATCACCGGCACACCGGCAGCAGGCGATGTATTCACCATCAGCAAAAATACCGGCGGCGTGAGCGACAACCGTAACGCGCTGTTGCTCGGCGCTCTCCAATCGCAACTCACCCTGGGCAGCAGCTCCAGCAGTTACCAGGGGGCGTATAGTCAGGTGGTCGCCGACGTGGGTTCGTTAACCCATCAAGCGGATATTGGCCGCAAGGCTCAGGCCGGTCTGCTGAGCCAGGTTAGCGAGGCGCGCAGTGCGGTAGCGGGGGTGAATCTCGATGAGGAGGCCGCCAACCTGGTGCGTCTGCAGCAGGCCTACCAGGCCTCGGCGCAGGTCATTAGCATTGCGAGCAATCTGTTCCAAACGCTGCTCGATGTGACGAGGAGATAAGGCATGCGCATATCCACCACGCAAATCCAACAGCAGGAAGTAAACGCCATCCTCGATAAGCAGGCGCAACTGAGCAAGGTGCAACTGCAACTGTCCACCGGCAAGCGCATTGTCTCGCCGGAGGACGACCCGGCGGGGGCGAGCCAAATCCTCGACCTCAATCAGGCGCTGGCGATTACCAATCAATATACCTCCAACGCGGAGACGGCCAAGGCGCGGCTAAGCCTGGAAGAGTCCACCTTGGGTGATGCGACTAATCTGCTGCACGCGGTGCGTACCTTGGCGGTGCGCGCCAACAATGCCAGTTTGAGTAGTCAGGATCGCGCCGCGATTGCCTTGGAGGTGCGCGAGCGGCTTAATGAAGTATTGTCATTGGCGAATACCAAAGATAGCAACGGCGAATATCTGTTTTCCGGCTACCAAGGTCAAACCCAGCCATTCGCGGCCACAACCGGCGGCACCTTTAGCTACAGCGGCGACAGCGGACAGCGCTATCTACAGATCAGCGCCACGCGCCAAGTGGCGGTCAGCGATTCGGGCACGGACGTATTTCGGTCGATACCCAGCGGCAACGGCACGTTTACCACGGCGGACAACAGTGCTAACAGCGGCAGCGGCGTTATCGATAGCGGCAGCGTTACCAACCCCGCCGCCTATGTGGCGAATAATTTCAGCATCAACTTCACCTCGGCGACCACCTTCGATGTCGTCAACACCACCACCAGCGCCACTATATTGAGCGCGCAGCCTTATACCAGCGGCAATGCCATCAGCTTCAACGGCAGCCAGGTGATCATCAGCGGCGTGCCGGCCAGCGGCGATAGCTTTACGGTCACCGCGGGCGCCACCCAGGATGTCTTCACCACCGTGCAGAATATGGCGCGGGTGCTGGAGACCGGCGGCGGCAGTCTGGCGCACATCACCAATGTCCTCAGCCGCACGCTGACCGACGTCGATCAGGCCTTGAATAATATCGATGGCATCCGTGCCAGGACCGGCTCGCGCTTGAATGCAGTGGAAAGCCAGATCGAGATCAACGGCGCCTTCAGCCTGCAGATCCAGCAAACCCTATCGACCGTGCAAGACGTGGACTACACCGAAGCGGCCAGCCGGCTTAATCTGCAACTGGTGGCCTTGCAGGCGGCGCAGCAGGCCTTCGTGAAGGTGCAGGGTCTTTCATTGTTCAATTATTTATAATGCGCGCGGCTGATTAAATTTTCTCAGCCTCAACGCCGAGGCTTTGGCAGGGCAGTAGGCTGTAGCGTGCGCTGTGCGCACGATTCAACTGGAAAAAGCAGTTGGCAGAAAATAGGATGTTGCTGCAATGCGTTGGGCGACTTCTGTAGGTGCGACAAATGCGCACCTACCTGCTTTTCTATATTCAAATCTTCCTTCGTGGTTATTCGTGCGCGTGGCGCACGCTACTGAGCTACTCTACCGTAAACGCGATGATTTCATTATTACTCATCATCGGCACGATGAGTAACTGCGCGTCTTTGATATACGTCAGGTCGGCGCTGCCATGACCCAGGTCGAGCAGCAGGGTTGCCTCGCCCTCGGCGTTGATATGGAACAGTTTCCCCGCCATCCAATCCGTTACAAAATAAGCGCCGCGTCCGTCGCCTTCCACGCCGTCCATATTTCCGATGGGCTGGCCCTTGCCGAGAGCGGTGATGGTCTTATCGGTGAGGGAAATGGCCTGCAAATGGCCGGGCACTTTGGTGTTGAAGCCGTCGGTCATTACCCCCCACGCACCTTCTATGATGCGGCCCGGTTCGGCATAGAGGCCATTGGGCGAGGCCAGTGCGGCACTCTTCAGCCAGACCTCGAAACGGCCATCCGCGAGCCGGTAAATAGTGTCGTCCATCATGTCCGACACGTAGACGCGGCCCGCGCTATCCACGGTTACATCGTTCAAAAACTTGGCTTGCGGCGCGGCGTATTTTTGCGCCAGCTTGCCGGTCGCCAGATCCACCTCCACCAGCTTATCGATATCCGTCGCATAGAGTTTATCGCCGCTGATCGCCAGGCCCTTGGGTGCATTCAGGCCGGTGATCCAATCCGCTTGCAGCATTTTTCCCTCCAACGTGGCGCGCGAGATGCCGCCCTTGCCGTCCTTGTCGTCCGGATTGCCATCGACGTTGGAGATATAAAGCACGCTGCGCTTGGCGTCGAACACCACCGACTCCGGCTGCTTAAACCCGGTCAGCGTCCATGCTTTAGTGAGCCGCACTTCCTCACCGGCGGACACGGGCAAACTGCCGGAGATCAGCAGTGAGCAGACGCACATCAAATTAATTAGGTTACTATTTTTCATCGTCATACTCCTTGTTTGACGCATACCCATTATAGAATTTTTCCCGCATGCGCTGGCAGTAGGCCGCTAGGTTGGTAAATTGCTTGGCGTGTTCTTGTAGCGGCGATGCAACCGGCACCCATAGTATATTGGCAAGAAAGGCGTGGGCGGCGGCATCGAGTGAGGTCGGGCGGTCGCCCATAAAATAGGGTTTGTTGCCAAGGAAGTCGGACAAGGCCGCTACATCCGCCTTGCCTAAGGCATAGACTTCTTCCGCCGTATGGTCGCCGGTACCCTGCAATTGCAACGATTTTAATACCTGCTTGCGCGCCATGGCGGGCACGATCATACGTAGCGGGGCGGGCAGCATGGCAAAGTAGGCCGACTTGGTCTTTTCCCAGTTTGCCTCATCCACCCAGCGCGAATAAAGCAGGCACCAGTACAAGCTGTCTTCCAGCAGGTGGCGCATGGCCAGCGCAATGCCTTCCTGATAACGCCCCAGGTGGGCATCCAGGCTGTCCCCATAGCTGCCCTTGAGGTGATCGATGATAAAGCTCGAATCGGCGATTTTTTTACCGTCATCCTCAATATACGGCAGTCTGCCCTTGGGCGCCTTGCGCAAGTCCAGGGTACTGACGGTTTGATAAGGCAGCCCGGCCATGCGCAGATAGGTTTCCAGTTTCATGCAGAACGGACTGGCGTTGGGCAGGCCCCAGGTCGGGGGGAATTGATAGAGTTTAATCACGGCATTGCTTACCTATAAGGGGGGGCGAGCTATTCTTATTGCCTCTCAGAACCGGTTCAAGATCTCGCTGAAGGGCGCATTGCGGCGTTAAAATCGAACCCAAAATGCTCACATACTTCGTGTATGCTCCGCTTTTTCGTTCGATTTTGCCTTACACTGCATCCCTTGATCGAGATCTTGAACAGGTTTTCAGGCCACGGGGCAATGTTAGCTAATATTACTCCACGGCCTTATCGAGTATAATAACGCTAGTTTTCCAGTAGTTGTTACAGGTCTTTTTAGCGGGCCAGCTACAGCCCCCGGCCTGTGCAACCCGCCTGCTAAGCCGCTCAGGCCTACTTCCCTCCGATC
>DATECT010000128.1:0-3315 GCA_035286765.1 Gammaproteobacteria bacterium | reverse complement strand
CAAGCTGCCCAAGAATAGTCAAACGGTCGGCCTGGGCATGGTCAGGAGCATTAACGCGGTCGAGGCCAAGGGCCGTACCCGCGTAGTGCTGAATCTTACCCAATTAGTACCTTATGAAACCCGCATCGAAGGCAACGACATCTACCTCACTTTAGAGGGCAACAAAACCGCCCCGGCCACCACAATGGCACAAGCCCCCAAGGGTGCGCCCGGCACCGCCCCGCGCAGCGCCGGCGCCGCTACCGGCCGCGCCATCAACAATATCGATTTCCGCCGCGGTGAAAAGGGCGAGGGCCGGGTAATCGTCTCGCTCGCCGACCCCGCCACCAGTGTGGACATCCGCGAAGAGAGCGGCAAAATCGTGGCCGATTTTCTTAACAGCAAATTGCCCGAACAATTGGAGCGGCGCCTGGATGTGATCGATTTCGCCACCCCCGTCAAGACCGTGGAGACCACCGCGCAAGGCAATAATGTGCGCATGGTGATCACCCCGGTAGGCGAGGAGTATGAACACCTGGCCTACCAATCGGGCAACCTGTTTACTATCGAGGTCAAGCCCGTTACTAAAGAGCAGCAGGAGGCGGCGAAGAAAGAAAAGCTGGGTTACACGGGCGAAAAACTCTCGCTGAATTTCCAAAATATCGAGGTCCGTGCGGTGCTGCAATTGATCGCCGATTTTACCGGCCTCAATATCATTACCAGCGATACCGTGCAGGGCACGCTGACCCTGCGCCTGAAAAACGTCCCATGGGATCAGGCCTTGGATATTATCCTGAAGAGCAAGGGTCTGGCCATGCGTCAGATCGGCAACGTCATCCAAGTGGCGCCCACCGAAGAGATCGCCGCGCGCGAGAAACTGGAACTGGAATCACAAAAACAAGTGGCCGAACTCGCCCCGCTGCGCTCGGAATTTGTCCGCATCAACTATGCCAAGGCCGCCGATCTGGCCGCGCTGCTCAAGGCCAAGGAAAATTCCCTGCTGTCGGCGCGCGGCAATGTGACGGTGGACGAGCGCACCAACACCCTGCTGGTGCAAGACACCGCCGACAAACTCGCCGACGTGCGCAAGCTGGTCGCCACGCTCGATGTCGCGCAGCGCCAGGTGCTGATCGAGGCACGGCTGGTGGTTGCCAACGACACCTTCAGCAAAAGCCTGGGGGTTCGCTTCGGCGCTAGCCGAGATAGTGGCCTTGATTCACCCTCGGGCCGCGAAGCAGCGATATCCGGTACGCTTGGTGCCACGGATCAATTAATTAATAATGAAACCCTTACTGCGCCCGGCCGGCTAAACGTCAATCTTCCGGTAAGCGGCTCGACCGGCTCTATTGCCTTAGCCTTGGCCAAATTGCCGTTTGGAACATTACTGGAATTAGAGCTGTCGGCCCTGCAAGCGGAAGGCAAGGGCGAGGTCATCTCCAACCCGCGCGTGGTCACGGCCAACCAAAAAGAGGCCACCATACAGGAGGGCGAGGAGATCCCCTATCTGGAAGCCAGTTCCAGCGGCGCCGCCACAGTAGCCTTCAAAAAGGCCGTGCTCAGCCTCAAGGTGACGCCCCAAATCACCCCCGATGACCGCATTATCATGGACCTCAGCGTTAATCAAGATAGCCGAGGAGCCAATGTGCCGTTTGGATCGGGGCAGATCCCAACCATCAACACGCGCCAAGTCACTACCCAGGTATTGGTGGATAATGGCGAGACCGTGGTATTGGGCGGCGTTTATGAGCAGACCTCAACCAATAATACCCAGCGCGTACCCTTCTTCGGCGACTTGCCCTATGTGGGATTTCTCTTCAAAAAAACCGATAAGACTGACAACAAACGCGAACTGCTGATCTTCGTCACACCGAAGATATTGCAAGAGGGTACTAACGTTAACTAATGATCTTAGCGGGGATGAAACTCAGTTTTTCATCCCTTGCGGTGAGGCGCAAGGGATATGCCGCCATTTTTCAAACACGCAAGTGTTTTAAAACCGAACAGCGCCCTTGATTTATCCCCCCATAACTGGCATACCTGCTGGCTATGAATACGCACGGCAATTATTTTCTGATCGGGCCGATGGGGGCGGGCAAGACCACCATAGGCCGCGAACTCGCCAAGTCGCTGAAAATCGACTTTCTCGATAGCGACCGCGAGATCGAGCGGCGCACCGGAGCGACCATCCCGCTTATCTTCGAACTGGAGGGTGAGGCCGGATTCCGGGTGCGCGAGAGCGCCATGATCAACGAGCTTACCCAGCACCAGGGCGTGGTGTTGGCAACGGGGGGCGGCGCCATTCTGGATAGCGCTAACCGGAACAAGCTCGCGGCGCGCGGCTATGTCATCTACCTGCACGCCGGCATTGAGCAACTGCTTAAACGCACCGCCAAAGACCACCATCGTCCCCTGTTGCAGACCACCGATCCGGGCACCCGTCTGCGTGAACTGATCGAGGCGCGCGAGCCGCTCTACCGCGAGATTGCCGATTTGATAATTGAGACCGACGGACGTACAGTACGGAGTGTGGTGCAAGAGATCACCAAGCAAATTGATCGGCAGGCTTGAAAGACGGCCCGTCTCAACCCGTTTTAGCGCGCCCTAACTGATGAAGACGCTCCAACTCGAACTCGCCGAACGCAGTTACCCGATCTATATCGGCCCCGCCCTGCTGGGCCGCAGCGACCTACTCGCCCCGCACATTGCCGGCCAGCAGGTCATGGTCGTCACCAACGAGACCGTGGCCCCGCTCTATTTAGCTAAACTGCTAACTGGAGTGCACAACTTTAAATGCCAATCCGTGGTACTGCCGGATGGCGAGCAGTACAAGACCCTGGCGACGCTCAACACGATCTTCGATGCCCTGCTCACCCAGCGCTGCAACCGCAAGACCACGCTGATCGCCTTGGGCGGCGGCGTGGTCGGCGACATCACCGGCTTCGCCGCCGCCTGTTATCAGCGCGGCGTGCCGTTTATCCAGATACCCACCACACTGCTGGCGCAAGTCGATTCCTCGGTGGGCGGCAAGACCGGCGTGAACCATCCCTTGGGCAAAAATATGATCGGTGCCTTCTACCAGCCGCGCTGCGTAATCGCCGATACCGATACCCTGAATACCCTGCCGGTGCGGGAGCTCGCCGCGGGCCTCGCCGAGGTCATTAAATATGGCCTGATCCGCGACCGGGCCTTTTTTGACTGGCTGGAAACCAATATGGATGCCCTGCTGGCGCGCGACCCCGCCGCCTTAACCTATGCCATCGAACGCTCCTGCCGCAACAAGGCCGAGGTGGTCTCGGAAGACGAACACGAAAATGGCGTGCGCGCCACCTTAAATCT
>DATECT010000127.1:0-2047 GCA_035286765.1 Gammaproteobacteria bacterium | reverse complement strand
GTGATGCGCAAGAGCGACCAACACCTGGACTTCGATCTGGAACTGGCCAAATCGCGCAGCAATGAAAACCCGGTGTTTTATGTGCAGTATGCCCACGCGCGCATTTGCAGCGTGTTCAGGCAAGGCCAGGAGCGCGGTTTTAGTTGGGACGAGCAGCAAGGCCGCGCACACCTGCACCTGTTAAGCGAAGAGCACGAGCAGCGCCTGCTGATGAGCCTGGCGCGTTATCCCGAGGCAGTGGAGCAGGCCGCCGTGGCCTATGAGCCGCATCAACTGGCCTATTATCTGCGCGAACTCGCCACCGATTTTCACACCTACTACAACGCCCATGCCTTTCTGGTTGAAGACGCCGCGCTACGCAATGCGCGCCTGGCCTTGCTGGCGGTCACCCGCACCGTGTTAAGCAACGGACTGAAATTACTGGGTGTGTCGGCGCCGGAGAGTATGTAATGGCCAAGGATTATAAAAGTATTAGCCGCGGCAAGGTTGCCCCAACACCGGGCTGGGTGTGGCTGCTGCTGGGTTTGATCCCCGGGCTGTTCATCGCCTTGCTGGTCTATCTCACCGCACACCCCTCTGTTAAAAAGGATGCTGCGCCTGTGGCCGAGACGGCGGCCCCAGCGGCAAACACCACGACCGACGCGCGCGCGGTCACCAAGGCCGCCGCGCCGAAGGCACTGCCGGAGCCGTCGGCCCCGGCCAAGCCGCGCTTTGATTTTTATACCATCTTGCCGGAGATGGAGGTCGCGGTCCCCGAAAAAGAGATCAGCGGCAAGCCGCAACAAGGCGTGCCGCAAGTTGAACAGCCCGGCACCTATGTGTTGCAGGCGGGATCGTTTAGAAATTTTGCAGAGGCCGATCACCTCAAGGCCAGTCTGGTGTTGCTGGGTATTGAGGCCAGCATCCAAACCGTCACGGTGAATAACAAAGACACCTGGCACCGCGTGCACATCGGTCCCTACAAAAACTTGGCCGAGCTCAATCAAATTCGCACGCGCCTGAAGCAAAATAATATCGAGACGGTGCTGCTGAAGATTAAGGCGTAGACCGGATCACGTAGGGCCGAATTCATTCGGCCTGCGAATTTTGTCGCATCTACATAAAACCTAACGCAAAGACGCGAAGACGCAAAGGTGAGGCGGGATTGCCCTCCCGCCGAACGCCCCGCCGGGAGCGGGGCCGTATTTCAAGCGGAGCAGGGATAGCGCAGCTTGAAATATACAAAGATTACAGCACGATTCAAATTTTCTTTGCTCATTCGTGCGCACAGCGCACGCTACCTTGCTGCAATTTTCTGTTAGGGTTTAACGCCAAACAACTCCTGCTTCTGGCGAAACAGCGCCGAGGTGTCGGCCTCGCCGTAACCGGCCTCGATGAGGCGCTTGTAGTGAATCAGCGTCATCTCCACAACCGGCAATTGCGCGCCGAGTTGTTCGGCGATGGCCTTGCACAGGGCGAGGTCTTTGTGGTGCAGCGCTACCTTGAAGCCTGGCTCGAATTTGCCTTGCAGCATGGTGGCGCCGCGCTGTGCCAGGAACCAGTTTCCCGCTGCCCCCTGACTAATAACCTCAATCACTTTGTCCATCGGCAATTGCAGCGCCTCGCCGAAGGCCAGCGCCTCCGTGACCGCCTGATTGATACCCGCTACCATGATTTGATTCACCGCCTTGGTGGCCTGGCCACTGCCCACCGGGCCCATATGGACGATGCGAGCGGCAATCGTCTGCAAGACGGGCTCGGCGCGCGCCAGCGTTTCCGGCAGGCCGCCGATCATCATGGCGAGCTTGGCATTGCGCGCGCCTTCCACGCCGCCGGAGACCGGCGCATCTAAAAATTCTGCGCCCGTCGTGCTCACCACGGCGGCAGCCTGGCGCGCCGTGTCGGGGCTGACCGTGGAGGTGTCGATTACGATGTTGTCGGCGCGTAGCCCGGGCAACAGTTGCTCGATGATATCGAGCAGGTCTTGATCGCGGCTGACGCTGATAAGGATAAGCTCACAGTGTTGCGCGAGTGCGGCGGGGGTGGTTGCGACCATGATGGGATGAGC
>DATECT010000126.1:0-7861 GCA_035286765.1 Gammaproteobacteria bacterium | reverse complement strand
CGGGCATCCTGGAGGGGCACGCCGATGCGGTACTGGCCGCCAGCATCTTCCACTTCGGCGAATATACCATCGGGCAAGCCAAACAATGTTTGGCACAACACGGCATCGAAATTCGAGATTAACCATGGACCAACACTGGCTGGAACAGATCAAATGGGACGAGGAGGGTCTAGTGCCCGTTATCGCCCAAGAGGCCACTAGCGGCAAGGTGCTGATGTTGGCCTGGATGAACCGCGAGGCACTCCAGCAAACCGCGCAGACCGGCCAGGCGGTCTACTGGTCGCGCTCCCGCCGACAGCTTTGGCGTAAAGGGGAGACCTCCGGTCATATCCAAAGGGTGAGTGATATCCGCATGGACTGTGACGCCGATGTTATACTATTGCAGGTAGAGCAAATCGGCGGCATCGCCTGCCATACGGGCCGCGCCAGTTGTTTCTTCCATCAATTGAAAGATAATCAATGGGTTGCTGTCGAGCCTGTGCTCAAAGATCCAAGCCTGATATACCCTAAATAAGGTATAATCAGCGCCGGGGTTGGGGACGGGATGCACGGCCTTCCCCCCGATCTGCCATTTTTATTTAAACGGGCATGGGTATGAGTGACACCTTGGCACATTTAGGGCGCGTGCTTGAAGCCAGGAAGGGCGCGCCGGCGGATGGCTCTTACGTGGCTACGCTATACGCCAAGGGCCTGGATACCATCCTGAAAAAGATCGGCGAAGAGGCCACCGAGCTGGTGATCGCCGCCAAAGGCACCGACACGCAGCAAATCGTCCACGAGGCCGCCGATCTGTGGTTTCACACCCTGGTACTGCTGGCGGCCAAGGACTTAGGCCCACAGGCCGTGCTGGACGAGTTGGAGCGGCGTTTCGGGGTATCCGGCCTACAGGAAAAGGCCAGTCGGGCAGACGCATGACCGACTGTTTATTCTGTAAGATCGTGGCCGGGCAGATTCCCACGCAGATGGTCTTCACCGACGATCAGGTCGTGGTGTTCAAGGACATCCACCCCAAGGCCCGCGTGCATTTGCTGGTTGTGCCGCGTACACATATCGCCAGTCTGGATGAGCTACAGTCCGGCCACGACGGTCTGGTTGCCCACATGATGCGCCTATTACCCACACTGGCAAAATCACAAGGTTTGCAGGACGGGTTCCGCACCATTATTAACACCGGACCGGGCGGTGGACAGGAGATCGCCCATCTGCATATCCATCTGGTGGGCGGAGGCCTGTTGCCCGGCTTGTAAACCGGCGCATACGATCGATACACTTTGCGGAACACGAATGCAATAATATCCGATTTCAGTGGTCAAAATTTTAATGAGCAGGATGCTCTCTAAACACAGCGGGAAGTTTTATTCAGCCACCATGATTACGTTTGTAAAAGCTTAGGAGAGTATATTTATGTTAGGCACCCCTACTCAGTTGATTATTATTCTGGCCATCGTGTTGGTATTGTTTGGCGCCAAGAAATTGCGCAACGTCGGTTCCGACCTCGGCGCGGCCATTAAGAATTTCCGTAGCTCGGTGAAGGAAGGCGAGGCGGCTGCAGAGGCCAAGACCGAGGTCAGCGAACGCGTGGAGCACAATGCCGCCGCCGACCCTGGCCGCGTGATTGAGGCCGAGGTGGTAGCCAAGGATAGAGACCGCGCCTAAAACTGCCGCCGGGTTTATCCTATGTTTGATGTGAGTTTTGGCGAGCTTGCCCTCATCGGTATCGTCGCCCTGCTGGTCGTCGGTCCGCAGAAGCTCCCCGGCTTGGCCCGCACGGCGGGCGTGTGGGTAGGCAAAACGCGGCGCATGATTGCCAAAGTGCGGGCCGATGTCGACCGTGAATTCAAGACCGATGAACTGCGTCAGTTATTAACGCAGCAACAGGCCGAGATGCAGGAATTGCGGCAGATTATTGATGAGAATCGCACTGCGGTGGAGCAAGAAATTAAACAGGTCAGCATAGACCCGGCCAGCGCCGGCGCTTCGCCTACCGCACCCAGCCTCGCCGCGCCACGTCCTTCCGGCAGCGCAAACCCTGCCGATTCCAAGTCAGTTACAGCCCCCTCTGGCCTCGAGCCCACCCATGCCAGAACAGAGTAAGCTGCCGCCGCCCAAGCCTGATGAGCAGAGTCAGCTACAGGAGCTCGCACAGCCCCTGATCGAACACCTGATGGAACTGCGTGACCGGCTGGTGCGCGTGGTGATTACCGTGTTGGTCATTTTTGGCGGGCTGTTTTATTTCGCCAATGACCTCTACACCCTGTTAGCCCAACCCTTGATGAGCCACATGCCCAAGGGCTCCACCATGATTGCCACCGAGGTCGCCTCACCCTTCCTCACCCCGTTTAAACTGACACTTATCGTCTCCATATTCCTGGCCATACCCGTCATCCTCTATCACGTGTGGGGCTTTATCGCCCCGGGGCTGTTCAAGAATGAGCGCCGCATGGTATTCCCTTTGCTGTTGTCCAGCACGCTATTATTTTTTGCCGGCGCCGCCTTCGCCTACTATGTAGTATTCCCGCTGGTATTCGGCTTTTTCATGTCTGTCGCGCCAGAAGGCGTGGCGGTGATGACCGACATCAGCAAATACCTGGACTTCGTGCTCAGCATGTTCTTCGCCTTCGGCGTGGCCTTTGAAGTCCCGGTGGCGGTCATCCTGCTGGTATGGTCGGGTGTGGTCACCCCGGAGTCCCTGGCGGCCAAGCGCCGTTATATGATCGTGCTGGCCTTTGTCATAGGCATGCTGCTGACGCCGCCCGATGTGCTGTCACAGATCCTGCTGGCTGTCCCGCTCTGGCTGTTGTTTGAGGTGGGCGTGATGGTATCGCGCCTCTATGTGCGCAAGGACCAGCCGGTAGTAGCCGAGGAAGAGCAAACAGAGGTGGAGGTTCCCGTATCCCAACGCAGCTACTCCACTCCGCCGGGCACCCAGCCCGCCGCCGTCCACACGCCTTACGGTATTGCCGGCGGCGGCGCGCCGCGTCTACCTGAACCGGAAGAACCGGGTAAGGGGTAAGGGGTGATGAGTGAACGGTAATGAGTAATGGGTAAGCGGTAAATCAACCATTGCTGGGCTCTTGTGATCCGTTAGCCCGTAGCACGATGCAACCTTTCTTACCCATCGTGCGCACAGCGCACGCTACCTTGTTAGGGTAAGGGGTAAACGGTAATGGATAAAAACCCGTAATGGGTAAACGGTAATGAGTAAGCAGTAAAATCCATTACCCATTACTCATCACCCATCGCCGTTCACCCCATCACGGCATTTGTCCCGGCATACCCTCCGGCATCCGCTGAGGCGCGGCGGCGGGCGGTGCAGGCCGCTCGCTCACCTTGGCGGTGAGGTCGAATGGCTTGCCGCCACGTATGCCTTGTAACTTGATATCCGTACCCGGCGGAAACTGCGCCACGCTATTCATCAGGGCTAAGGGATCATCGACCGCCTTGCCATTAATTTGATTAATGATGTCGCCCGGTTTTAAACCCGCCTGATCCGCAGGCCCCTCGCGCAGCACCCCGGCGACGATCACACCCTTGGTCTCGGATAGCCCGAACGATTCGGCCAGCGGCGGCGTGATCGCCTGCACCTCGATACCCAGCCAGCCGCGAATGGCATGACCGTGCTCAATGATCTGCTGCATCACGCCCTTGGCAAGGCTCAGTGGGATAGCAAAGCCGATGCCTTGCGAGCCGCCGGTGCGCGAGAAGATCGCGGTATTAACACCAATCAATTGTCCCTCGGCATTAATCAGCGCCCCGCCCGAATTGCCGGGATTAATGGCCGCATCGGTTTGGATGAAATTTTCAAAGGTATTAATGCCCAAATGATTGCGGCCGGTGGCGCTGACGATGCCGTGCGTCACCGTTTGCCCGACACCGAATGGGTTGCCGATGGCCAACACGATATCGCCGACGCGCAGTGCGTCCGATTCACCGATCACGATCGTGGGTAAATTTTTAAGGTCTATGCTTAATACCGCCAGATCGGTCTCGCGGTCATTACCCACCACCTTGGCTTGGGTGGTGCGTCCATCGCTCAAGGCCACTTGAATCTCATCGGCGCCCTCGATGACGTGATTATTAGTCAGGATGTAACCCTGCCCGCTCACGATCACCCCCGACCCCAGGCTGCTTTCCAATTGACGGCGCGGCACCTGCATATCACCGAAAAAGCGCTGCATGAACGGATCATCGAAAAATGGGGAACTGCGCGTGGTAACCACCTTGGAGGTATAGATATTCACCACCGCCGGCGCGGCCAACTGCACGGCACTCGCGTAGGAGTTGGGGGCGGCAAGGGACGCTTGTCCACCGGCTGCCGCAGCCGCCAAGGCCTTTTCCGCCGCCGGCTTGGGACCCTGTGTAAATTCCACCACAGCGGAATCCTTGGTCAATAAGTCAGGGCGCAGGAACAGGATGACAAAGGCTACCGCCAGGCCAACAGTCACTGATTTAAATAGAAATGAGATAAATTTGCCGGTTTGCATAGGGCTGTTCACCTGAGGCCATCCTGGCCGCTGTATTTTTATTCAACTTAAACGATATTGCGCTTATTGTAAAACGGAAATAGCCAAATCGAGCATTATTTCGGGCTGCCGCCGCTAGCAACAAACATAGAGAAGGCGGGGGCACTCATAGACACAAGGATCGCGCCGCTACGGTAGGCTTATAACTGCTCACCCACCGCGGGTGAGAATGGGGTGAAACGGATCGCTCTGCCGCGCCCCCTTCCCCCATGGGGAAAGGGGTTTGCAAGATGCGTTTCTTACCTTGGGGATTTTGGATTTTAACTGCGCAGCAAACCGTAGCGGGTAAGTGACCAGCGCACCGCTAACCAGGCCGCCACGATCACCCCGGCGGTGACTAGCACATCAAACAGTGAGGTCATCGGCATGTGGTAGAACTTGCTGTCTACCGAGCCGGATATCCAGGTATAACGCTCCAGCCAGGTACCCAACAGGATGCCGGAGGCCACCACCACGATCACCACCGGGTTATGCCGGTTGGCGGTGAACAGGAAGGTGGTAAAGGGCACGATGAATTTAAGCGTGAAGAAGGTCCACCACAGCGCACCATAACCCTGGTACATCATGCTGTTATAGCGCACCATTTCATCCGGCAGGCGCCCGTACCACATGATCAAGAACTGGGTAAAGAACAGGTAGGTCCAGAGAATGGTGAAGGCGAACATAAACTGCGCCAGGTAATTAAATACAAACTCGGGCAGCGGCTTGCTCAATTTCCCGGAGCGGCTCAGGAAAAACAGGAATATCGCGAAGAAGCCCAGGAAGGCACCGAAGTTGCTGACGAAGTGATAGGCCCCGTAGCTGGCGCTATGCCAGCCCGGACGCATGGTCATCTCAAAATCCCAGCCCACCATGCTCGCGTAAGGCACATAGGCGAAGGGAATCAACAGCGTGATGTTGCGGAATATGCGCTGCACCTTAGGCGAACTGTCGATTTCGCTCAAGTGCTGATATTTGATAAACAGCCCATATAGAACGACTACCGCGATAAAGGCGATGATCTCACGGGCCACCAAGAAGGTGTAATTGTGCCAACCCGGCAGATGCCCTTCGCCCTCCTGTGCGTGCGCCAGCCATTGGAAGGTGGATTCGCCGTTGATCAGCAGGATCAACATCAGCACAAAGGCCACCGGGAATAGCACCGCCAGCGACACAGCCAGCTTGCGCACCTGAAAACGCCACTTGGCATTGGCCATGTGCAACAAGGCGGAGAGCGTCACCCCGCCCAGGGCCAAGTAGAGGACGATGAGAAAATTCGTGGTCAGGACAGACCAGCTACCAAAGGTTTCCATTGAGTCTAACTCCTGCCGGTAATTATGGTTGGGCCGCAGCAGCTTGCTGCGCGGTCGGCGTAGCAGGCTCATTTACCAGGGCGTGGCGCACATAATTCACCACGTGCCAACGCTCCTCTACGCTCAGATCGTTCGAGCCCACGTTGCCGTGGGTAACGCCATAGGCCGGCATCACCGCACCACCGAAGGTAATGGTGCCGAAGATCCAGCCCTCGGTAAGCTGCTTCTGCGCATACTCTTCGGTGAGATTAATAGCGCCGATCTTATCGGTGACCGGAGAATCGGCCTTGCCGGTCAGGCCGTGGCAGGCCGCGCAAATAATGCGGAACAGCACCCTGCCCTTCTGGATGGATTCGTCGCTCACCGGGATAGGATTTTTGAGCTCTTGGGTGTCTTCACGCTTACTATATTTTGTAGGTATGCCTTGGGTGGGGATAGAACGCGCGGGAAACGGTACAGGCGCCGTCGCATTCGGCGCGGGCAGTTCCTGCGGCTTGGTGCTGGGCTGATTCATCATATCTTGCGACCACGGCCAGGCGAAAGCCAGCGCGGGGAGCATGAGTAGGCTCGCGAATAGTACGCGTAAATTAGATTTCACCTGATTCACCGTATCACCTCTTCGCGGATCTCCAACACCTTGTGCTGTTGGAACAGATTTTTAATGGGTTCGCGCTGACCCTCATCGAGTTCCAGCAAGATGCCGATTTGATCGAGGCTGATCTTTTCGCTATACAGCGTGCCCTTTTTAGAAGGCAGACGCGCGCCGACCAGAAAACCTATCAAGGTCGCCAATACACCGCCCAGGATCATCATCTCGTAATTGAGCACGAAGTTGGAGACCAGGGTGACGACCGCCTTGCCGCCCTGCGGCTGCACCAGGAAGGTGGCCTGGGCTGCGGTAATCCACAACCAGCTACCGACCAGCCCAAACAGGCCGCCGGCAAAGGTGAAATACTGCACGCGCACCGGACGGTCTCCCAAGGCCTCTTCGACCTCGGGGTGCTCGATAGGTGACTTGAGTGTGATGTCGTCAACCGACACACCCGCTACCCGGCCGCAGCGTATATCGCGTATCGCCGCACTGGCCTCGTCAAAATTGGCGAACAGACCTAACAGCCGGTGATGCTTTTGCTTGCTCATGACAGGTCTCCCTTCTTCATGCTGGGGCTATACGCGGGTGCAGCACCGCCGCCCACCGCACACTCCGCAGACAACTCTTTCTCGTACGCGAGTTTGCGGTGATAAACCATTTCCTTCACCTCGTACATGGAGACCGACGGGAATATCTTGACGAAGATCAGGAACAGCAGGCCGAACCAGCCGAAGCTGCCCAGCACGATCAGCCAGGATGTCGCGGTAGGCCAGAACACGCTCCACACCCAGGGCTCAAATGATTGAGACAAGGTGGGCGACACGATCATCCAGCGCTCCAGCCACATGCCGACATTGAGCAGGATGGACACCGCCATCATTACCTTCAAATTACGGCGCAGGCTCTGGAAGGCCAAGGCGAACGGCAGCACCGAGCCGAAGAACATCATGGTCCAGAATGCAGGGGCATAGGCCCCGGTCATCTTGCCCAACAAGACTTCCTTGGCGTAGATATCATGCCCGTACCAGACCGAGGCGAACTCCACCAGGTTCAGGTAGGTCCACATCATGGCGATGGCAAAAGTCAGTTTGCAGATTTTCTCCATGATGGCCAGCGTCATGTACTCTTCCCAGCGGAAGAAATGGCGCAACAGGATGAACAGCGTGATAATCGCCGCACAGCCGGAATAGAGCGCGCCCGCCACGAAATACGGCGGGAACGTCGTAACGTGCCAGCCCGGATTGATGGACATGGCGAAGTCGGACGACACGATGGAGTGCACCGACACGGCCAGCGGGATCAGGAAAATGGCCATCAGCATATAGGCCTTGCGGAACACCCGCCACTGCCGGTCGTTACCATTCCAACCCAGGGCCAGGGCACTATAGAGGCTCTTGCGCCAGCCCTTGGCATTATCGCGGCAGATGGCCAGATCGGGGATCATGCCGACGTAG
>DATECT010000125.1:0-2810 GCA_035286765.1 Gammaproteobacteria bacterium | reverse complement strand
TTTTGGGGCGCACCTATCTGAATAGACTCTTTGCCGTGTGAGCCAAATCATCTTCAGATGGGCATAGATTAATAGCGCCAGGCTGAACGCTCGCTGAATGGCGCTACATTTTTGCTAAGTTATTAAATTCACGGAATTAACTAGGTTCTGTTCTCAAAATAGCGGATCATGCGTTCAGACGAGGCGCCAAGCGTTCGAGGAGCGGAGTTTACAACTAGTAAATGAGCACCGGAGAACGCTTGGCAACGACGTATCAACGCATTAGACGCATTTTGAAAACAGAACCTAGGAGGGTTTAGCTATTTTGGCAGTGTCTGATTAGCCCGCTCGGCAGGTAATAAAGAGACGATGCTGGACAAAAAAACGGGCGCCGAAGCGCCCGTTTTAAGATGAATAATCCGATGATGTTACAGATTATAGCCCCGCTCATCGTGCTGAGAGAGATCCAATCCTTCGCTCTCTTGTTCTTCATTGACGCGCAGCCCGATCACCGCATCGATCACCTTGAGGATAATCCAGGTCACTACCGCGCAGTAAACGATGGTGAACGCTACGCCTTGCAGTTGGATCCATAATTGGCCGGCAATATCCAGATCGGCCTTGGAACCGCCCAGGCTCGCCGCGGCAAAGATGCCCGTGAGCAAAGCGCCGACGATGCCGCCCACCGCGTGTACGCCGAAGGCATCCAGCGAGTCGTCGTAGCCCAGCTTGCGCTTGAGGCTGGAGGCGGCCCAGTAGCACACCACGCCCGCGGCGAGGCCGATGACAATGGCGCCCATCGGGCCGACAAAGCCCGAGGCCGGGGTAATCGCCACCAAACCCGCGACGGCGCCGGTGACAATACCCAACACACTGGGTTTGCCGTGACGCAGCCATTCCGCAAACATCCAGGCCAGCGCTGCGGCTGCCGTTGCAATTTGGGTGACCGCCATGGCCATGCCCGCCGTGCCATTTGCGGCTACCGCGCTGCCGGCGTTAAAGCCGAACCAGCCTACCCAGAGCATACAGGCGCCCGCCACGGTAAGGGTCAGGTTATGCGGGGGCATGGCAGTCGTGGGGTAACCCTTGCGCTTGCCTAATACCAAGGCCGCCATCAAACCGGCGATACCGGCGTTGATATGCACGACGGTGCCGCCGGCAAAGTCGAGCACGCCCAAATCCCACATGAAGCCGCCGTCACCGCTCCACACCATATGCGCAATCGGTGCATAAACCAGGGTGAGCCAAATGCCCATGAACCAGAGCATGGCGGAAAATTTCATGCGCTCGGCGAAGGCGCCCACGATAAGGGCCGGGGTGATGATCGCGAAGGTCATTTGGAAGGTCATAAAGACCGTTTCGGGCACGGTAAAGGTCAGTGCTTCAACGCTTACGCCGCTCAAGAAGGCCTTGCTTAGGCTACCGACGAAGGAGTTTAGATTAGTCACCCCCTTTTCCATGCCGGTAACATCAAAGGCCAGACTGTAGCCGAATAATACCCACAACACTGTGACCAGCGAGGTGACGGCAAAACACTGCATTAATACGGATAGCACGTTTTTGCTGCGCACCATGCCGCCGTAAAACAGCGCGAGCCCGGGAATGGTCATGAATAATACCAGCACGGTAGCTACCAGCATCCAGGCGGTATCGCCCGAATTCAACGTGGGTGCGGGCGCGGCTGCCGGTGCTGCAACCGCCGTTGCCGCCTCCGCCGGGGCTACTGCGTCTTCAGCCCAAGTGATGCCGCTTAAACTCAGCATCCCGAACAACATCAACACTGCCAAGAAACTCTTCATGTTGTTCCCCTTATAACGCGTCCGGACCGGTCTCGCCGGTACGGATGCGCATAACCTGTTCTAGATTGAAAACGAATATCTTGCCGTCGCCGATCTTGCCGGTATTGGCGGCCTTCTCGACGGCCTCGATAACCTGCTCTACCAGTTCATCGCCTACCGCCGCCTCGATCTTCACCTTGGGCAGGAAATCCACCACATACTCGGCGCCACGATATAATTCGGTATGGCCTTTCTGCCGTCCGAAACCGCGTACCTCGGTCACGGTGATGCCCTTCACCCCAATCTCAGACAAGGCCTCGCGGACATCGTCCAGCTTGAAGGGCTTGATAATTGCTGTTACGAGTTTCATGCTGACTCCTCAAGAAATGCAGGCTAAGAAAACTTAACCCCGCGTTAGTTACTTATTAGAACGCCGTATGCACAGAAAAAATCAAGGCCGTTCGTGATGCCCCTGCCCCATCTGTTCGGCAGATACCCGGCGCAGAACAGGGCAATAGCAGGCGTGTGTTGCAATGGTCTTGGCGCAATATTCCACTAAGCACCCCCTATAAAAAGGTGTAAATCCACCCGCTGTTGCGCTAGGCTACGCTTCAATATGACGATACGGATATTGATTTAGCAGATTCTATGCCATTAACTTAATGCTATTTTTATCAATGAGATAGCTGGATTTACGGGCGACCTGCCCTGATGCTTCGCACCAATATGGTGAATGGTCTAAATTGGCGCACCAAAATAGTGCAAGCGCTTATTTCCCTGAGGAATCGAGATGATTAATTCAAAGGCTTTTGAAGAATTCGCCCAACGGGTCATGGAAAGCATCCCGCCGGGCATCCGCAATCTGCAGCAAGACGTCGATAAAAATATACGCGCAGGCATTAACAGCGCCTTTGCCAAACTCAATCTGGTCACGCGCGAAGAATTCGATGTGCAGGCAGGCGTGTTGGCGCGCACGCGTGCTAAGCTGCAAACCTTAGAAGCTCAGGTTGCAGAATTAGAGGCGCAGTTGCGCAATAAACAATCCGGTATTGG
>DATECT010000124.1:0-4348 GCA_035286765.1 Gammaproteobacteria bacterium | reverse complement strand
TCTTTCTTTGGACTTAAGGAAACGGAACATAGTCGTAAGCAATCCCTAACTAGAATTAGTGATACGTAGTATTCCCCGTGCCCGATTCCAGTGCAGCCTCAATCACATTACCTTGTTGATCCAGCTTAAGGCGGTAGCGGCCCCAGCAGGCGATGCGTCCGGCCTCGCAGCCGGAGCCTTCCATAATGACTTCGTCGAAGGTGACTGCGCATAACAATTCACTAGCGCCAGCGGGGCCGGTGTGCTTGTGATTAACCACATCGATATTCAGGCTGTCTGGGTCTGGCCAGCCGTTTTGGCTGCACAATTCCGCCAGCTTGGGCGTCTTGGCAAAGAATTCTTTGATGGGTTTTAGGTTCACGGGTAATTGTTTGTAACATCTAGCTGAATGATATTGCCGTCTCTCTTAAAATCCCCCCTCGCTAACGCTCGACCCCCTTTGGAAAAGGGGGTACCGCAGGCGGGGGATTTTAATGATGCGAATAGAGGTGCAAAGCTGTTCATTTGATCGGGCATCTCTAGGCCTTAATCAGCGTGCCGACACCGGCATCGGTGAATATCTCCAGCAGCACGGCGTGTTTTACCCGTCCATCGAGGATGTGCGCCGCGCCGACGCCGTGTTGCACTGCCTCCAGCGTGCAGCGTATCTTGGGCAGCATGCCGCCATAAATGGTGCCGTCGTCGATCAATTCCGCGACCTGCTCGGCGTCGAGGCCGGTGAGCAGCATGCCTTGTTTGTCGAGCAGACCCTTGGTGTTGGTGAGCAGGATCAGTTTTTCGGCGCCGAGGGTTTCGGCCAGTTTGCCGGCGACCAGATCGGCATTGATATTATACGATTGGCCGTTTTCGCCCACGCCGACCGGCGCCACCACGGGGATGAAATTACCGTGTAGCAGCAGGTTAAGCACCGACACATCGATGCTCTCGACCTCGCCGACATAGCCGATATCGATGGCCTCACTCGGTTTTTTATCTGCGCCGTTGCGGGTGAGTTTCAATTGCCTGGCGCGGATCAGGTTACCGTCTTTGCCGGTGAGGCCCACGGCCTGACCTCCGTGGCGATGGATCATGTTAACGATTTCTTTATTGACCTGGCCACCCAACACCATCTCGACCACGTCCATGGTTTCGGTGTCGGTGACGCGCATGCCGTCGATAAACTGGCTTTGTTTGCCGATCTTATCCAACAATAAATTGATCTGTGGACCGCCGCCGTGCACCACCACGGGATTGATGCCGACCAGTTTCATCAGCACCACGTCACGCGCAAAGCCGTTTTTCAGGTCGTTATCGACCATGGCATTGCCGCCATATTTGATGACGATGGTCTTGCCCTGGAAGCGCTGAATATAAGGCAGCACCTCGGTCAATACGCGGCCGGTATTGGTGGCGAGGGTGGAGCTTAGGTTTAAATCTATATCAGACATGATCGTTGTTTAAGGATACTCTGATTCATCCAAGCCATGTCGCCCCCGCCCTTCGGTGGAGCCTGCCTGAGCTTGTCGAAGGGCTCAGGCTAAACTCCAGCGGGAACCTAATTAATTCAGTATCTTACTGGATTCCCGCCTGCGCGGGAATGACGTTGTTGGATTCCCGCTCCGGATTCGTCACCCCCGCATAGGAGGGGGTCGGGGTGACGACCTTGTGCGGGAATGACAATACAAGGAATTATCAGAGATTCCCTAATAACTCAAAACGGCAATTTTAAATTAGCATCAAGCCCCAACATCAAGCTGCGAAACTCACTTTGAATACGTTGCAAGGCTGCGATGTTGTCCGCCTCAAAGCGCATGATTACGGTGGGCGTGGTGTTCGAGGGGCGCGCCAGTCCCCAGCCGTCGGGGAAGTCGGCGCGCAGTCCGTCGATGGTGGTCAGTTTGGCGCCAGGGAAGCTGGCACTCGCCTTGAGGCGATCCATAAACTTGAAGTGCTCGCCCTCTTTCATCTCCAATTTCAGTTCCGGGGTATTCACCGTCTCCGGCAGCGCGGCAAAAATGGCGCTGCTATCGCGCTCGTCTTTGGATAAAATTTCAATTAAACGTGCGGCGGCATACAGGCCATCGTCGAAACCGTACCAGCGTTCCTTGAAAAACAGGTGGCCGCTCATCTCGCCCGCCAGCAGCGCGCCGGTCTCTTTAAGTTTGGCCTTGATGAAGGAGTGGCCGGTTTTCCACATCAGCGGCTGCCCACCGTGCTGGCTGATGATCTTGCCCAGGTTCGTGGTGCATTTTACATCATAAATAATCATTGCCCCTGGATTGCGCGACAGCACGTCCATCGCATAGAGCATCATCTGCCGGTCGGGCCAGATGATTTCACCTTTGGAGGTGATCACACCCAGGCGGTCGCCGTCGCCGTCGAAGGCCAGGCCTAGATCAGCGCCTTGTTCTTTAACGGCATGGATCAAGTCTTCCAGATTTTCCGGTTGGCTGGGGTCGGGGTGGTGGTTGGGGAAGGTGCCGTCGATCTCGCAAAATAATTCACTGACCTCGCAGCCCAAGGCGCGCAATACCTTCGGCGCAAGCTCGCCGGCCACGCCATTGCCGCAGTCCACCACCAGTTTCAAGGGGCGCTTAATCTTTATATCGGAGGTGATGCGCGCAATGTAATCGGGCATCACGTCAATCGCTTCCCACGCCCCCGTACCGTTATACAACTTACCGGACTTGATGCGCGTGTGCAGCGCGGTAATTGCCTCGCCCGACAAGGTGTCGTTGCCGAGCATGATCTTCAAGCCATTGTAGGCAGGCGGATTATGGCTGCCGGTGATGGCGACGCCGGAGCCGGTCTTTAACTGGTGCGTGGCGTAATACAACACCGGGGTCGGCACGCGGCCGATATCGATCACGTCCATGCCGGTGGAGCGCAGGCCATCGCTCAAGGCCTTGATAAAGGCCGGGCCGGAGAGCCTGCCATCGCGAGACACGGCGATACGCTGCTGGCCGCGATCAATCGCCTCGCTGCCGATGGAGCGGCCAATCTGATAGACAATCTCCTCGGTCAAGGTGTCGCCGACGATGCCGCGGATGTCGTAGGCCTTGAAGATAGAGCTCGGAATTTTTAGCTGTGAGCTGGTGTCCATGGTATGTCTGTCCCTGTTGTTATAGAAGAAATCTCTGATTCATTCGGAAAGCATCATTCCCGCCTGCGCGGGAATGACAACGATGATTCGTACATTAAATAAGTGTTATTGACGCCCCGAATGACCGAAGCCGCCCGTGCCGCGGCTGCTTTGGTCAAACTCCTCAACCACCTCAAAGTCCGCCCGCACCACCGGCACAAATAACATTTGCGCTATGCGGTCGCCGACTTGGATAGTAAATGACTCCGCGCCGCGATTCCAGCAGGAAACCAGTAATTGACCCTGGTAATCCGAGTCGATGAGGCCGACCAGATTGCCCAATACAATGCCGTGCTTGTGGCCCAGGCCGGAGCGCGGCAGTAATACCGCAGCGAGGCTGGGGTCGCCGATATGAATCGCCAGCCCGGTGGGGATCAGGTGGGTTTCGCCGGGGTTAATCACCAGCGGTTTATCCAGGCAGGCGCGTAAATCCATGCCCGCCGAGCCTGCGGTGGCATGTTCGGGTAAAGGGATGTCTTTGCCGAGGCGTGGGTCGAGGATTTTAAGTTGGATGGTTTGCATGCTGAAAATATGTCCTAGAAAGGGCTGCATCTAAATCATGAAGGAAAATCTATTACTTTTTAGGAGCGGCGTTAGGCGCGGCTATGATAGCGTTGCGCGATAATTTTTACTAACTCGCGCGCGAGCTTTTGTTTGGGGGCCAGCGGCAGGTCTTGTTCGCCGCCCTCCCAAAATACCTGTAACGCATTCTCATCACTTTCGAATCCCCTGCCGGGTTGGTTTACCCAATTGGCGGCAATCATATCGACGGCCTTGCTGCTGCGCTTGGCGCGTGCGTGATCCGGCAGATTTTCCGTCTCCGCAGCGAAGCCGACCGTGAACGGCGGGCAGGGCAGGGCGGCCACGCTGCTGAGAATATCGGGATTACGGGTAAGTTCCAGTGTAAGGTGCTTGGCATCTTTTTTAATCTTGTGCGGCGCCTGCTCCTTAATGCCGTAGTCGGCCACGGCGGCAGCGGCGATAAAGATGTCGCACTGCGCGGCATGCGCTAGCACGGCCTGCTGCATCTCCGCTGCGCTGACCACGTCGATGCGCTCAATGCGATCGGGCGTAGGCAGGCTGGTCGGGCCGCTAATCAAGGTCACCCGCGCGCCGGCCTCGCTGGCCGCGGTGGCGATGGCGTAGCCCATCTTGCCGGAACTGCGATTGCTGAGATAACGCACCGGATCGACCTGTTCGCGGGTCGGCCCGGCACTTACCAGTACG
>DATECT010000123.1:0-9374 GCA_035286765.1 Gammaproteobacteria bacterium | reverse complement strand
CCGCTGCTCACCGACCCGATCGCCGTGCGCGACAATCAAAATGCCATCGTGCAGGCCCTGTCCGGTTTGTCCGACCAAGTATTGCAACAATTGGGCGCAACCCCGCCCGATGTGCTAAGCGGCTGGATGGAGTTGGTGCTGATTGCCCGCACCACCCCAGACCCCAGCCAATACAATGAGCGCGTCATCGACTGGCGCCACCGCTACCGTCAACACCCGGCCACGCAAGACCTGGTCGCCGCCTTGCCCAAGCAGCGCCTGCCGCTGGCAGGGGCGCCCGGCCAGACCGTTACGCCGGAGATCGCAGCGCCGCTGCAAACCAGCCCTGCAATCGCGCAGGATTACCCGCAGCAGATTGCCTTATTACTACCGCTCAGCGGCAAGCTCGCCAATGTCGGCATGGCCGTGCGTGATGCCTTCCAGGCCGCCGCGAGTGCAACCAGCGGCAACGCCCAGCCGGTGATCCGCGTCTATGATGTGGCCGCCATCAGCACCGAGGCCGAGGGCACGAAGGTGCTACAGGTCTATCAACAGGCCGTGCAGGAGGGCGCCGCGTTCGTGGTCGGGCCGCTCGAAAAAGAGGGTGTTAAGGCCCTGTACACCCTCGGCGCCCTGCCCGTGCCCACCCTGGCGCTCAACTACAATGAGGATGTTACTACGCCGCTCACCAATCTCTATCAATTCGGTCTGCTGCCCGAAGACGAGGCACGCCAAGCCGCGGAGCGCGCCTGGCTCGACGGACACAGCCGCGCCTTGGCACTCGTCCCCACCGGCGAGTGGGGCGAGCGCATGCTAAACGCCTTTACCAGTCACCTGGAGCAATTGGGCGGCATCGTGGTGGACTCCCAAAGCTATCCGGCGGACGAGGTGGATTTCGCCAAGCCGGTGCGCAAGCTCCTCAAATATAGCGGCGGCAAACAACATCGCCAGGATGCCGATTACATCTTCCTGGCGGCGCAGCCGCGCCAGGGACGCGGCATTCGCCCGCAACTGCAATTCTTTTTTGCCTCCGATCTGCCGGTCTACGCGACTTCGCATATTTATGCCGGCAAACCCAATCGCGCGGCGGACCAAGACCTCGACGGCATCGCCTTCGCCGACATGCCCTGGGTAATCGCGGAGTTCACGCCGCAGCAGGCGCTGCGCCAAAGCTTGGCGGCTGCGCACGCCAGTAATTTTGAACAATTGAAACGGCTCTACGCGCTGGGCGTCGACGCCTATAATGTCATCCCTTACTTGAATTCCCTGCATAGCGCCGCCGAGCAACGCTATGCAGGCGAGACCGGCACGCTGCGCCTGGATGAAAACAATCGCCTGCACCGTCAACTGCTGTGGGCGCGCTTCGCCGGCGGCGAGGCGCAGCTGATCGATGGCGGCACGGCGCGTTAATACAGAGGCACCCTACAGAACATGCATGGCACTATCACGCGCGGACAACAGGCCGAGGACATGGCCTGCGATTATTTGCAAGCACGCGGTCTG
Source organism: Gammaproteobacteria bacterium (assembly GCA_035286765.1). Taxonomy (GTDB): domain Bacteria; phylum Pseudomonadota; class Gammaproteobacteria; order SURF-13; family SURF-13; genus DATECT01. The sequence goes on along the minus strand of DATECT010000123.1, from coordinate 7,892 downwards.
CAACTGCTGATGCGCAATTACCGCTGCGTGCGCGGCGAGATCGATCTGATCATGAAAGACGGTGCCAGCATCGTATTCGTGGAGGTGCGCTATCGCAACAGCCAGCGCTTTGGCGGCGGCGCGGCGAGTGTCGACCGGCAAAAGCAACAAAAGCTGATTGCCACCGCCCTGCATTATCTGCAACAAAATAGGGCAGCGGCGAAGTGCCCCGCGCGCTTTGATGTGGTGGCCATCGCGCCGGATGCAAACTCTGCTAAGATAGATTGGATACCCGATGCCTTTCAGGCGTAAAGGCAGTGGTTAGTGGCGAGTCGCGAGTGACGAGAACAATCACGCCTTTACTAGCTACTAGCCACTCGTCACTAGCCACTGAATTTCTGAGAGAATGAATGGATCTAATCAAACGCATCACCCATAATTTCAACGAGAGCATCCAGGTCAAGCAAAAATCGTTGGAGACACTCGCCCCCGCCATTGCGCGCGCCGCCGAGGCTATCACCCAGTGTTTCTTGCAAGATAAAAAAGTGCTCAGTTGCGGCAATGGCGGCTCAGCCGGCGATGCCCAGCACTTTTCCTCGGAGATGCTCAACCGCTTTGAAATGGAGCGCCCCGGTCTGCCCGCCGTGGCGCTGAGCACCGACACCTCCACGCTCACCTCGATCGCCAACGATTACCAGTTTGCCGATGTTTTTTCCAAGCAGGTCAGGGCGCTCGGTCAGCCCGGTGATATACTGCTCGCCATCAGCACCAGCGGGAACTCGGCCAATATCCTCAGCGCCATCGATGCCGCCCACGACCGCGACATGCGCGTGGTCGCGCTGACCGGACACGAGGGTGGCGAGGTGGTGGCGCTACTCAATGGTAACGATACAGAAATACGCGTACCGGCCCGCTCGACGGCGCGCATCCAGGAAGTCCATCTATTGATTATTCATTGTCTATGCGATCTTATTGATCGCCAATTACTCGGAAAGGAGACCTAACCCGTATGAACAAATTCTTTATGCTGCCCGTGCTAACCATTGCTATAGCCGGGCTCACCTCAGGTTGCGCCGCGGTGCTCGCCACGGGCGCCGCCACTGGGGTCGCAGTCGTCCATGATCAGCGCTCCACCGGGGCCATCATCGACGATCAATCAATTGAAATAAAAGCGACTGGCTCTCTTACCTCCGATAGGCAGATATTCAAAGAAACACATATCAATGTCACCAGCTATAACGGCATGGTATTAGTCACCGGCGAGGCACCGACTGAAGAGTTGCGTAACCGCGTCATTGATATCGTGCGCAAAATCGACCGGGTAAAGCGTGTTTACAACGAGGTAAAGATCGCCGCCCCCAGTTCCTTGGTGGCGCGCAGCAGCGACAGCCTGATCACCGGCAAGGTGAAAGGGAGATTGTTGGGCACCAAAGGCTTTGATTCCACTCGTGTTAAGGTGGTGACCGAGGCAGGCGTGGTGTATCTGCTGGGCCTGGTTACCCGTGCGGAAGCGGACATCGCCACCGAGGCGGCACGGCAAACCGATGGGGTGCAGCGCGTGGTGAAAATTTTTGAGTATGTGGATTAACGGCAGTGGCGAGTAGCTAGTGGCGAGTGACGAGGAAATCGCACTTATTCATCTTTCCCTCGCTACTAGCAACTAGCCACTCGCTACTGATGTTACGTTACCAACTTCAGCTTGGGTTTGCTCGCCTTGTCTGCGGCGGGTTTGTTTGGGCTATCGCCGCCACCCTCATATTCATTAAACACCATGCCCTGGCCGTTTTCCCGCGCATAAATGGCCAGCACGGCGGCGATGGGCACTACCACGTAGGTGGCTATGCCGCCGAAGCGTGCGCTGAACTCGATCTTGTCATTGCCTAAATTCAGGTTGTGCACGGCGGAGGGGCTGATATTGAGGATGACCTTGCCATTCTGCACATACTGCGTGGGCACATTCACGCCCGGGCTCACGGCATTGACCAATAAATGCGGCGCGAGGCTGTTATCCAGTATCCACTCATGGATCGCGCGGATCAGGTAAGGGCGGCTGGAGGTCATCTCTATGCCTGTGGTTGGGTTAGTAATGGCCGTTCCTCCTTATACCTGGTATTCACGCATCTCGCGTTCCGCCTCGCTCAGGCTGGCCTTAAAACCCTCGCGCGCGAATAGGCGCTCCGCATACTTGTGCACGGCCTTGGCCTGCGATGGTAGCTCAATACCGAAGCTCGGCAGCCGCCACAAGATCGGCGCGATGCTGCAATCCACCAACGACAGCTCATCGCTCATGAAGAAAGGCTTCTGCCCGAACAAGGGGGCGCTGGCGGTTAAACTGTCGCGCAAGGCCTTGCGGTTTTTTTCCACATGGCGGTAATCGTCGCTGTGCATCTCTTCCAAAATATTATACCAATCTTGCTCGATACGGTGCAGCATCAGCCGGGCGCGGGCGCGCGACACCGGATCGACCGGCATCAGGGGCGGGTGTGGGAAGCGCTCATCTAAATATTCCATAATGATCTGAGAGTTATAGAGGATGAGTTCGCGGTCTACCAGCGTGGGCAGGGTATTGTAAGGGTTTAAATCGATCAGATCCTCGGGCAGATTGTCGGGATCGACGGTAATCACATCCACGGCGATGTTCTTTTCACCCAATACGATGCGGGTGCGGTGGCTGAACGGACATTCGCCTCCCGAGTAGAGGGTCATAACCGATCGTCTATTAATGACCAATGACATTTAAGATTCTCCCAAATAACGGATTTGCTGAAGGCAGGGGAGTACGCTGCTCCCGAAATACCGGCTGAGTTACCCGTTGCGCGGTATACGATTTGAGTCCTATAATGCCGCACCTTGCCTATGGGATACTCGCTATATAGTGATTGTAGCCTATGTAGCAATCGTCCAATGTTCGTCGCTGCACAGCGCGTCCAGTATAGCGCATAACACATTGGGTGGTTCACATCGGCTGATGATTTCCAGCCATCGGGGAGCCCTTGACAGGGGACTTAGACTTGGTTTAGAGTTTTCGATTATCAAAAAGCTTGGTAATATTAATAGTTGGGCCGTCTTTATTAATGGGCAATCACGATAGAGTTAGCTTACGCATGCCGGTCTTTAATCCTAGAATCCAAGCAGCATAGTTTGACGGGTGTGCGCGCCGTTTCGTTTAAAAAATCTAATTCCGCGGCAATAAGAAGTTTAAATTCCCAGTAGCAATAGTTAACCTGGCGAAACCGGCATGAATTGTTTGCAAATACACGTGTCGTTCGTTGAAATCTTGGCCTAAATAACCAAAAAAGCCTCTGACAGCCTTTATCCTGCTGCAACCTCTTAGAGGGTTGGAGACGTGGGGGGGTGGATGTGCGGGAGAACATTTGATGAAATTGATGTGGTTGGGCTCGTCCACAAGGCGCGTCTTGCAAAGCATTCGTAACGCGCCCCAGCGCGGATTGTTGCTTTGTTTGAGCTTTATTCTTGCTACGTTGTTGGGGTGGACTGCCTGGGTATCGGCAGACGCTGCCCAAGCAGCGGCACTGAGTGCCGGTGCGGCGACCGTTGCCCAAGCCGCCAGTAAGCCTATTATCCCGCCGGAAGGCAGCTATGACGGTGTGGCCGTAGAACAGCCTATCGAATTTCCCCACGATATTCACACCAAAGTAAACAAGATCAACTGCCTGTATTGCCATAGCTATGGCCGCAACAGCAAGGTCGCCGGCATCCCGCCCACCAGCAAGTGCATGGGCTGTCATCGCATTATCGCCACCGATAAACCGCGCATTCAAAAGCTCACCGAATACTGGGAAAAGAAGCAGCCTGTGCCCTGGAAAAAGGTGCATGACGTCCCTGACTTTGTGCACTTCACCCATGAACGGCATTTAAAGAAATTCATCTTTGATAGGCCCGAGATTGCGGAAAATCTCAGTGTTGATACGGTCGCGCCGGTATGTGCCTATTGTCACGGCGATTTGCGTGAGATGACCGTGGCGCGCAAGGTAAAACCTATGACCATGGGTTGGTGCGTGGCCTGCCACCAAGCAAATGACGGCCCCAGTGATTGCTGGAAGTGTCACAAATGATGACCGTCATGCAGTCTTTAAAAAACAGACAACTTAATGAAGACAACATCCGCAGTTTAGCAACGGACGGTATGCTATGAGTGGCAATGATCTGAATCGTCGAGATTTTCTGAAAATAATGGGTTGGAGCGCGGCGGGTGTCACCCTGGCCGGCTGCGACGTTGCCAGCACAGTCACGTTGGAGGAAGGCAAGGAAACGGTGGTTTCCTACCTGTCGCCGGAAGAATATGTGATCCCCGGCGTCGGCGTTTGGTATGCCTCCACCTGCATGCAGTGCGCGGCCTATTGCGGTATCCACGGGCGTGTGCGCGAGGGCCGCACCTTGAAGCTGGAAGGCAATCCCGATTCGCCACTCAATGTCGGCAAGCTCTGCCAGATGGGCCAGTCAGGTGTGCAGGCCCACTACAATCCCGATCGCATTACCAAACCGCTGGCGCGCAAAGACGGCAAGCTGGCCGAGATCAGTTGGGACGAGGCCTTTAAATTACTTGAGCAGAAGGCCGGGCCAGCCGCCAACTTGGCGGGTGAGCGCTTTGCCTGGGTGACCGGTACGGTAAGCGGCCATCAGGCGGTGCTGCTGGCCTCGCACCTGGAGGCGGTCGGTTCCAAAAACCATTTCGTCCACGAAACCATTGCGCCGTCCGTGGCGCAGGCCGTGCAGCAAGACATGTTGGGCGAGGCCCTGCCGCGCTTGGCGCTGGACAAGGCCAAGCTGATCCTCTCCTTCGGCGCCGATTTCCTCGGCACCTGGGTATCGCCCACCCATTTTGCCACCCAATATGCCAAGTTCCGCGCCGCCCCGCGCGGCATACTCATCCAAGTCGAGCCGAAGATGACGCTCACCGGCGGCAATGCCGACCTGTGGGTACCGATCCGTCCCGGCACCGAGGGCGTGCTGGCCCTGGGGCTGGCCAATCTGCTGCTCCAACAGGGCGCCGATGCGACAGGCATCCCGGAAGGACTGCGCAACACGATCTCTGCGTATGACCTGGCCAAGGTGAGTGACATCACCAGCGTGCCGGGCGCGCGCATTGAACGCATCGCCGCGCTGCTCAAGCAGCACGCCCCCAGCCTGGTGCTGGCCGGCGCCCCCGTGGAAGGCCATGTTCATGGCTATGAGGCCACCGCGGCAGTGCTGTTGCTGAATATCATCCTGGGCAATATCGACCAGACCATCGTGGCCAACGGCGAGTTTCCGTTCCCGCAACTGGCGGCCAAGGGCGGTAACCGCCGCAGCCTGTTGGCCTTTGCCGAGGCGGCCCAGAATAAGGCCCTGGACGTGGTGTTTTTCCATGGCGTCAACCCCGTTTACACTGCGCCCGCCTACCTCAAGCTCGACGAACAGTTACAGAATATCCCCTTTAAAGTCGCCTTCACTCAGTTCCCCGACGAGACCGCCATGCTGGCCGATTTGGTGATACCGGCGTCATCCTCGATCGAAGACTGGGGCACCCACGTGGCGGCCTATCAGGCCGAGCAGGGGGCGATATCGGTGCAACAGCCACTTATGGAACGCCTCTATCCGGGCAGCTTGGGCCTGGGCGACCTGTTGCTGACCTTATTAAAGACCCGTCAGGCCGATAAGTACGGCGCCTGGGCGGATTACTATGCCTATCTGCGCAATGCCATGGCCGCGCTGCCCGCCGATTACAAGGGCGATGCGCCCAACGACGAGGAGTTCTGGAATCAGACCCTGCAAAAGGGTTTGTTAAAGGTGACTAGCCAGACCAAGCCGCTGAAGGCTGCCGCGCTGGAAGTCAGCCTGCCTGAGCCCGCCGGTGCTAATGCAGACTATCCGCTGCACTTGGTGCCCTACGCCCAATTAGGATTGTGGGATGGCCGTCACGCCAATCTGCCGTGGATTCAAGAGGCCCCCGATCAGATCAGTAAAGTGGTATGGGATTCCTGGGCCGAACTGCATCCCACGACTGCCGCCAAGCTCGGTATTCAAACCGGCGATATCGTGGAGATCACCTCGGAGAACGGTACTATCCGCGCTGCGGCGTTTGTGTTCAAGGGCATTCACCCCGAGGCGATTGCCGTGCCCATGGGGCAGGGCCACCAGGAATACGGGCGTTATGCCAAGGGCGTCGGCGTCAATCCGCTGAAGATCTTGAACCCTGTGGTGGATGCCAAGACCGGCGAGCTGGCTTTATACGGCACGCGCGTGAAGATCGCCCATACCGGCCAGAAACATCAGCTGGTCTTGGAAGGACACGGTAATACCTCTCAGCTTGGCCGTAAACTGTCCAGCACGGTTTCCGCCGAGCAGTTTAGAAACACCGAAGGAGCATAATATGTCACTCCAGAATGTATTGGAAAACTGGTCGCGCTATCGCAAGGGCCTGGAAGAGGGCGGTTTCCACGACTACGAGCATCGCTGGGTGATGGCGGTCGATCTCAATCTGTGCATCGGTTGCAATGCCTGCTCCACGGCCTGCTACGCCGAGAACAACCTGGCCGTGGTAGGCAAGGACCGCTACGCGCAGGGCCACTCCATGCACTGGATGCGTATCGAGCGTTATTGGGACGAGGCCCCGGAGCAGGAGTTTTACGAGCAGGGTGCGAGCTTCCTGCCCATGATGTGTCAGCAGTGCGGCGCCGCGCCGTGCGAGCCGGTGTGCCCGGTAGTAGCGACTTACCATACCCCCGACGGCTTGAATGCGCAGGTGTATAACCGCTGTATCGGTTCGCGCTATTGCAGCAACAACTGCCCTTACAAGGTGCGCTATTTCAATTTCTGGTCCTACCCGGAATCGTCCTGGCCGGAGCCGCTTAATATGCAGCTCAATCCCGACCTCACGGTGCGCGACAAGGGCGTGATGGAGAAGTGCACGTTCTGCGTGCAGCGCATCCGCGTGGCCAAAGACAAGGCCAAGATGGAGAATCGCAAGGTTAAAGACGGCGAGTTCACCACGGCCTGCGCGCAGGCATGCCCCCCTAACGCCATCATCTTCGGTGACCAGCTCGATCCCGACAGCCAGGTCGCCAAGTTATGGAGCCAGCATCAGGTCCAGCGTGTGGTAACCAAGCAGGAAAAAGAAAATCCCCAACTGCGCGGCTACCGCGTATTAGAGGAATTGAATACCGATCCTTCGGTCATGTACCTGGAGCGGGTGCGTGAGGCGCTGGTCTGATAGGATGTTGAAAAAGTCCGTTCAGGACTTTTTCAACCACGCAAAGCAAAAAGAGTGTTTTTTGCTTTGCTTCATTTTTCAAACACGTAAGGTGTTTGAAAAATGGCGGCACCTCCGTGTGCCGCGCCGCAGGGTGTTAAAAAACGGGGTTTTTCAATACCCTGCTAACTATGTGCGTAGACTCAATGGGTAACAGGGCATGAAAGACATTCAAGATAAAGACATTCGCGACGATATTGCCTGGGCGCAAATCAACCAAGATGTGTTGCGCACCTTGGAGACCCCGCGCAGGAGTTATTGGATTACGGTATTCGGCTGCCTCGTGCTATTGGCGATCGGCATCAGTGCGGAGACCTACCAGTATCTGACCGGCATGGGCGTGTCGAAAAACCACCCGCACATGTGGAACCTCTACATCGCCACATTCATCTTCTGGATCGGCATGAGCCACTCGGGCACACTGCTCTCCGCCATTCTGCATATCGTGCATGCCGATTGGCGTAAGCCGATTTATCGCTTTGCCGAGGCCATGACCACCTTTTCGCTGATGACCGCCTTGCTGTTCCCGGTGATCCACTTGGGCCGCATGTGGAATTTTTACTGGGTTATTCCTTATGTGCCCGCGCGCGGCACCTGGCCCAATTTCCGTTCGCCGCTGTCCTGGGACGGCTTTGCCATTGTCACCTATTTAACCTCGTCG
>DATECT010000122.1:0-4612 GCA_035286765.1 Gammaproteobacteria bacterium | reverse complement strand
CTCATCCATTATCGCCACACCGAGTTGTTGCGCCTTATCCAGCTTTGAACCGGGATCGGCACCCGCCACGACATAATCGGTCTTGGCCGACACGCTGCCGCTGACCTTGGCACCCAGCGCCTCCAGTCTTTTCTTGGCCTGCTCGCGCGACAGGCTTTCTAAACTGCCCGTGAGCACAAAAGTCTTATCTTGCAAGGGGCGTTTTTCGGTAACCGTGATTGGGATATCCGGCCACTGCACACCCGCCGTTAACAATCTTTCTACGACCTCTACATTGTGCGGCTGACGGAAAAAGGTTTCGACGTGCATGGCGACCACCGGGCCTACGTCCGGCACGCCTTGCAGGGTGTCTTTATCGGCCTGCATGAGGTCCTGCAGATTGCCGAAGTGCCTGGCGAGCGCCGCCGCCGTTGCCTCACCCACCTCGCGTATACCCAGCGCATAGAGGAAGCGCGCCAGCGTGGTCTGCTTGCTGTTTTGCAGCGCCTGATAGACATTGGCCGCGGATTTTTCACCCATGCGCTCCAGATCCGCCAGTAGCTCCGGGGTGAGCGCGTAAAGGCCGGAGACATCCCTTATTAAATCGCGCTCTACCAATTGATCAACCAGTTTTTCGCCCATGCCGTCGATATCCATGGCGCGGCGCGAGGCGAAGTGCAGGATGCCCTCTTTACGCTGCGCGGCGCAGTAAAGACCGCCGCTGCAACGCGCGATGGCCTCACCGGGCATCCGCACAACGTCGGAGCCGCACACCGGGCAGTGTTTGGGGATATGATAACGTTTGGTGTGCGGCGGACGGCGCTCCGTCACCACGCTTACGATCTCCGGTATCACATCGCCGGCACGGCGGATGATAACCGTGTCGCCCACGCGCATGTCCTTGCGATCGATTTCGTCTTGATTATGCAGCGTGACATTGGTGACCGTGACCCCGCCAACGAAGATCGGTTTCAAGCGCGCCACCGGCGTAAGCGCGCCGGTGCGTCCGACCTGCACGTCGATATCAAGCACTTCAGTCAGTTCTTCCTGGGGCGGAAATTTATGCGCTAGCGCCCAGCGTGGTTGGCGCCAGGTGTAACCGAGTTGCTCTTGATAATCAACCCGGTTGACCTTGTATACCACGCCGTCGATATCGTAAGGTAGGCGGCTGCGGCGTTTACCCATTTCCTGGTAATAGTCGAGGCAACCCTGCACGCCTTGCACCACTTTTTGCTCGTTCGCTACGGGTAAACCCCATTCGCGCAGTTGTGCGAGTATTTCGCTGTGGCAGTTTGGCATCACACCACGTTCCACTTTGCCAAGACCGTAACTGTAAAAGGCCAGCGGGCGCATGGCGGTAATTTTTGGATCGAGTTGACGCAGGCTACCCGCCGCGGCATTGCGCGGATTGACGAAGGTTTTTTCGCCGCACGCACCCGACTTGGCGTTCAACTCGGCGAACGCGGCCAGGGGTAGATAAACTTCGCCGCGCACTTCCAGTACTCCCGGGTAACCTTGACCATACAAATGCAACGGGATGGCTTTAATAGTGCGCAGGTTTTGCGTCACGTCTTCGCCGGTCGTGCCATCGCCACGGGTCGCGCCGAATTGAAACATGCCGTCGCTGTACGTCAAACTTACCGCCAAGCCGTCGAGTTTCGGCTCGGCGCTGTATTCCACCTCTTCCAAGCCTAATTTTTCACGCACGCTCCGGTCGAAATCGACAAGCTGTTGCTCGGTAAAGGCGTTGCGAATAGACAGCATGGGAATTTGGTGGCGTATGTCGCCGAATTTTGTAAGTGGAGCAGCACCTACACGCTGGGTTGGCGAGTCCGGAGTAATAAGTTTCGGGTAACGCGTCTCCAGTTCCTGTAATTCAAGGAACAAACGGTCGTATTCGGCATCCGGTATTAGCGGATCGTCGAGTACGTAATACCGGTAATTGTGATAATTAATTTGCTCGCGCAAGGCGGCGGCACGTTGGATGATTTCAGGGGATAACACGCGCTGTCACAAATCAGGATAATAATTATTATTCTTTTTCGGCGCGTCTGCGCGCCACCAATTGCTTGTAATTAAATTCACGCAACTGTTCGCGGGTGTGCTCAATGGCCTGCTGGGTCAACACACTGCGTCTCTCGTCATAGAGTTCGCCATCCAGTACCGTCGCAAGCTGTTGTGCTGTGTTGAGCAGATCTTCATATGCCGTGACGCTATCAACGGGCGTAGGTAATTGCATAAAGAACGTCAGGCCCGTGGTCGAAAAATCATCCATCTGATCAATATCAAAATAACCCGGCTCCAGCATGTTGGCCATGCTGAACACGGATTGCCGGCGAGTGCCGGGTTGCATACGGTGGAAAATTTGCATATCGCCATACACCATGTCCGCTTCCTGCAATGCCTGCCGAATGGCGGTGCCTGGAAAACGCTCGCCCTGGCGTGCAACCACATTCACGACGATAAGCTGGCCGGCAACCTCGGTCGTCCCGCTCGATCTTTTGGTGTGAGTATCCTCTGCCAGAGGCTCGAATATATCTTGTTGCCGGGGCTTAGTTCCGGCTGCGCGAGACGAGGGACCAGGACGCTTGCTGGGAGCGCCACGCATCTGCTTAGACGGCGCTGGCGGGACGCTGCGCGGCGATAGGCCCGGCGATTGCCCCGGCGTCTCTGCTGGACTGCCCTTCTGAGCGTTTTGCGCACGCGCATCCCGGCCAGTCGCTAGTACATCGCTTAATTGCGAAAGCTGTTGTGATAGGTGATCGGCCTCTAGGCCTTCCCTGTTATCGAGTTGCGAAGAAATGTAATGGTCGGGCTCTTCATCCGGCCCGCTGTAAGTTGACCCATTATTTTTCTGTTTGCGCTGCGTAAATAAATAAATGGCAGCCAGGATTAACACGCCGATAACAATTAACACCACGCGCAGAGTATCCATTGACCCTCACTCTTAAATTCCTGTATTCGCTATTACTGGCATCCGTTCCCGCCGGCACTATCGACAACTGCCACGGCGTAATGGCTACGCCGTCTCCTGCCGACGGCGCTCTATCCCATCCGCCCCTAAGGGCGCAGCCCTATCATGCTTGCCGTCGACGGCGACTAATGCCGCGGCCTCATCAATATCCACGGCAACCAAGCGCGACACGCCCGGCTCATACATGGTAACACCGGTGAGTTGGTGCGCCATCTCCATGGTCGCCTTGTTATGGGTGATATAGATGAACTGTATGCGGTCCGACATGGCCTTTACCAATTCGCAGAAGCGTCCCACATTGGCCTCGTCAAGCGGGGCATCCACCTCGTCCAACATGCAGAATGGCGCGGGATTCAATTCAAAGATGGCGAACACCAAGGCGACTGCCGTTAGCGCCTTCTCGCCGCCGGATAATAAATGAATGGTGCTGTTGCGCTTGCCGGGCGGGCGCGCCATCACGGTCACGCCGGTATTGAGCAGATCATCGCCGGTGAGTTCGAGATAGGCATGGCCACCGCCGAATAAACGCGGAAACATGGTTTGAAACCCGGCGCTGACCTTATCAAAGGTCTCTTTAAAGCGTGCCCGTGTCTCGCGGTCGATCTTGTGGATCGCCTCCTCTAAGGTGGCCAGGGCCTCGTTCAGATCGGCATATTGGGCATCCAGGTAACTCTTGCGTTCAGACTGTTCGGCATACTCGTCAATGGCTGCTAAATTGATGGCACCCAGGCGCTGAATCTTTTGGGTGATCTGATCCACTTGCTCTTGCCAGTCCTGTTCGCTCGCCTCGGCAAGCAGTGCATCGAGCAAGGCCTGCGTCTCGAAACCGGATTCGGTAATTTGCTCCTGCAAGGTTTGACAACGCACCTTGAGTTCTTGTCCATGCAGACGGGTCTGTTCCAGACGGGTGCGGTCTTGCTGCACACGCTGCTCTACACCGTGGCGCTGCTGCTCAAGTTGGCGCAGCCCATGCTCAAGTTCCTCCACCCGGGCACGCGCCTGCGCAAGCTCGGCTTCAACCTGCAGACGGCTGGACAGCTGCTGCGCTAATTCATGTTGGAGTACTTGGATCGGCGGCTCGCTTTCAGCCAAGCTCGCAGTTAATTGCGCGCGACGCGCGCTAAGCTGGCTGTCCTGACCTTGAATGCGTTCCAGGCGTTGCTGCGCGGAGGCCAATGCACTGCGCATGGATTGAATGCGCAAGGCGATCTGGTGTGCCTGGTCATGATCGCTGCGCGCCGCTGTGCGCGAGCGCTCCAACTCGACGCGATTGGCATCACGCAAACCGGTCAGCCCCGCACGCTGTTGATCCAAGGCCTCGCCCTCGGCCAAGGCGGCATGCAGACGGCTGCGCGCCGCCAGCAAGTCGGCCTGAGTCTGTTCCAGTTGGGCCTCAAGCTCGTCCAGTTCGGTGCTGATGGTCTGCCGGCGTGCCCGCAACTGCTCCAGGCGCGTATGTTTGCCGCTGAGCTGTGCCTGTGTCTCCAGGTAGAGGCGATGCGATTGATTCAGCTCCATTTGTGTCGTGTCGCGCTGCTGTTCCAGGCTGTGCAATTGCCCGCGCGCCTCATCCAACTGGTGTTGGGCATCGGCAACTTGCGTGGTGAGTTGGTGCAGTTCGGCCTGCAATTCCTTCAACTCGTGCTCGCGCCCCAGCAC
>DATECT010000121.1:0-4700 GCA_035286765.1 Gammaproteobacteria bacterium | reverse complement strand
GCAGCCCGGCCATGACCTTGGTCAGCGCCGCCGTCAGGGTGGTCTTGCCATGGTCGACATGGCCGATGGTGCCTACGTTTAAATGCGGCTTGGTCCGCTCAAATTTTGCCTTGGACATCGGCTCTCCTCGAATCTAACACTTAAGTTATTTTTCATTAAGTTACAACAACACAGCGCACTGGAGCCCATAACCGGATTTGAACCGGTGACCTCTTCCTTACCAAGGAAGTGCTCTACCGACTGAGCTATATGGGCTTATTCAAAGTAGCTAGTGGCGAGTAGCTAGTAGCTAGCCAAACCCATAAAGGTACCTCACAAACCATCTTGCCTACCCTAGTTACTAGCCACTAGCACCTCGCTACTGTCTTAAACTGGAGCGGGTGATGGGAATCGAACCCACGCTATCAGCTTGGAAGGCTGAAGTTCTACCATTGAACTACACCCGCCTTGTATAATGGCCACCGGCAGTAACGGATAGAGACTTTTGCCCCGCCCAATTGCCCCAAGCTTCCTCTGGTGGAGGGGGGAGGATTCGAACCTCCGAAGGCTGAGCCGTCAGATTTACAGTCTGATCCCTTTGACCGCTCGGGAACCCCTCCGCAAGCATAAGCCGGACATTTTGCTGCATAAACCAAGCCGTGTCAATCAAAACAGGGTGACGGATAGCTGGTTTTCCAATTCGACCAGATACTTAAAGGGGCTGGCCTAGCGTAGTTGAGGCAGTGCCGGTCTGGCAGGAGGCCGGACTCACACTGGGGGGCGGCAGGATGCCGGTTATCTGCCAGGCCAACGTGCTCACGGTGACCCTGACTAATCTTCCGTTAATGCTTTACGCGGGTGAGGCCCGGCCTCCTGCCATCCTGACAAGTAAACTGTAACCTGCTAAGGTAACCAGCTTTCGGCGCACCCGGTTGGTCTTGGTCATTAATTAGGTCTGAACAATGAAAATTAGCATCTTCGGCTCGGGCTATGTGGGCCTGGTAAGTGGAGCTTGTCTGGCGGAAATGGGGAACGAGGTCCTGTGCGTTGATACCGATCCGCATAAGATTAAGCTCCTGCAGCAGGGCAGCATCCCAATTTACGAGCCAGGGCTCGAGGCTCTGGTACATAAAAATACCCAGGCCGGCCGCCTTGCCTTCACCACGGACGTTAGGGCCGGGGTGGAGCACGGGCTATTTCAGTTCATCGCGGTAGGCACGCCGCCCGATGAGGATGGCTGTGCGGATTTGCAGCATGTGGTGGCGGTGGCGCGCAGCATCGGCGAGCACATCACCGGCTACCGCGTGATCGTTAATAAATCGACCGTGCCGGTCGGCACCGCCGACAAAGTGCGCCAAGCGGTTGCCGAGGTGCTCAGCAACCGCGGTTTAACGATTCAATATGACGTGGTCTCCAATCCGGAGTTCCTCAAGGAAGGGGCAGCTATCGATGATTTCATGAAACCCGACCGCATCATTATCGGCGCCGACAATCCCCGCACTATAGAATTGCTACGCGACTTGTATGCGCCCTTCAACCGCAGCCATGACCGGGTGGTGTGCATGGACATCCGCTCCGCGGAACTCACCAAGTATGCCGCCAACGCCATGCTGGCCACTAAGATCAGCTTTATGAATGAACTCGCCAATATCGCCGAGCGGGTGGGCGCCGATATTGAGCAGGTGCGCATCGGCATCGGCTCCGATCCGCGCATCGGTTATCACTTTATCTACCCCGGTTGCGGCTACGGCGGCTCCTGCTTCCCCAAGGACGTGCAGGCCTTGGAGCGCACCGCCCACCAGGCGGGTTATAGTGCGCAAGTGCTACAGGCCGTCGAGGCAGTCAATCAACGTCAGAAGCAGGTGCTGTTCGATAAAATAAACACCCATTTTCAAGGTGAGTTGCGCGGCAAAACCTTCGCGCTGTGGGGTCTGGCCTTCAAACCGAATACCGACGATATGCGCGCCGCGCCCAGCCGCACCCTGCTGGAGGCACTCTGGTCGCAGGGCGCCAAGGTGCGCGCCTATGACCCGCAGGCCATGCACGAGGCGCAGCGCGTCTATGGCACGCGCGCCGATTTTATACTGTGCGAGGATCAGGAAAGCGCATTAACCGGGGCCGACGCGCTGGTCGTATTAACCGAATGGAATGTATTCCGCAGCCCTGATTTCGGCAAGATAAAACAAGACTTAAAATCGCCGGTCATTTTCGACGGCCGTAACCTGTATGACCCTGAACATATGCGGGACGCGGGATTTACTTATTACGCCATCGGGCGCGCTCATACAATCTAATGCCGGATAGACCATGAAAGTAATCGTTACAGGTTCGGCGGGTTTTATCGGCGCGGCGCTCAGCTTGCGCCTGTTGGAGCGCGGCGATGAAGTCATCGGCATCGATAATCTGAATGACTATTACGATGTGAATTTAAAGCTGGCCCGGCTCGCGCGCCTCAAACCGCACTCTAACTTCACCGAGGCACGCATCAGCCTGCAAGACCGCGCGACCTTGGATGAGCTATTTTCACGCAGCCGGCCCGAGCGCGTGGTGAATCTCGCCGCGCAGGCGGGGGTGCGTTATTCGCTGAAAAATCCGCTCGCCTATATCGACTCCAACATCGTCGGATTTACCAATATATTAGAGGCCTGCCGTCATCATGCCGTGCAGCATTTGGTGTACGCCTCCAGCAGTTCGGTATACGGCGCCAACACCAAGATGCCGTTCTCGGTGCACGACAATGTCGATCACCCGGTAAGCCTCTATGCGGCGAGCAAAAAGGCCAATGAATTGATGGCGCATACCTACAGCCATTTATTCCGATTACCCGTCACCGGGCTGCGTTTTTTTACTGTGTACGGCCCGTGGGGGCGCCCCGATATGGCGCTGTTTATGTTCACCAAAAAAATTCTGGCGGGCGAACCGATTGATGTGTTTAACCACGGTCAGCACCGCCGCGACTTTACCTATATCGATGATATTGTGGAGGGCGTTATCCGCGTGCTGGATAAGATTCCCGAGCCTAATCCTGACTGGACAGGCCACGCTCCTGATCCGGCAACCAGCCTTGCGCCGTACCGGCTCTATAATATCGGCAATCATCAGCCGGTGGAGTTGCTGCGCTTTATTGAGATATTGGAGCAACAGTTAGGCAAGCAGGCCGTGAAGAACATGCTGCCCATGCAGGAGGGCGACGTGCTGGCCACCTATGCCGACGTGGACGACCTGGCACGCGACGTGGGCTATAGGCCTTCCACGCCGATCGAACAAGGCATGGCACGTTTCGTTGAATGGTATAGAGATTATTACGGGGGTTAGTTGCCTGCCGCCACGGTCTGCGTGGTTAAGTCAATAAAGCGCACCTGCCCCTTCCCCTGCTCACCCGCCAAAAATTCCGCGAGCGGCGGCAGCGTTTTGCGCAAGGTATCGAGCAGCTTCCAAGGCGAGTTAACCAGGATCAACCCGCTACCGTTGAGACGCTGCTCAACATCGGTCGGTAAGGTAGTGAACTCCACTGCGTGTGCCTGCAAGCCAAGCTGAGTAACGGCCTCATGCAGCTCCCTGATCGGCTGACGCGTCTTGACCGGATACCAGATCATATAGCTGCCATTACGCCAGTGTTTGGCACAATACTTAAGCAAGCTTACCACTTGTGCAAAGTCATCGGCCTGCTCATAGGGCGGATCGATCAACACCAGTCCGCGGTTCTCTTTGGGTGGCACAAAGGCTTTTAAGAGGTGCCGGGCATCGCCATGATGCACCGCAATACCCTTGGCGTCGCTGAGCGACGATTTTAGCGCGCGGTAATCCTGCGGGTGTAATTCAATCAGTTGTGCGCGGTCCTGGGCACGCAGATAGGCGCGGATAATACAGGGGGAACCGGGATAGTGGCGTAGCTGCTCGCCGTTGAAACCTTGGATAATGGCCAGATAGCCGGACAAGGCCGGCCATTTTTCCTTTTCCGGCCACAACATGCCGATGCCTTGTTCATAGTCACCGGGCAAGGTAAGCAGATAAGCGCCCGCCCCGGCATGGGAATCCATTACGCAAAACGGCGCCGGCTTTTGTTGCAAGGCCTCGAGCATGAGTGTCAGCACATAATGTTTGAAGACATCAGCGCTGCCGCCGGCGTGATAACTATGACGATAATTCAAAGTTAAATACAGTGGCGAGTGGCGAGTAGCCAGGAAAAGATGAAAAAATGCGATTTCCTCGCCACTCGCTACTAGCCACTCGCCACTGCCTTTTAGCGCTTTTCATCGCGGTAGGCTTGGCGGCCTGATTCAAAGGCGCCTTCGGCGGATTCGCGGCTGCGATCCACCCACTCCTTGCCCTTATCAATGGCTTGCTCGGCACGATCTCCCAGTTCTTGCGCCTTATTCTTTATGTAGCTGGTGCCTTCCTCGGCCTTATCAAGGATAATTTTGCGCATTTCTTCGCCGGAGCGGGGGGCAAATAATAGCCCTGCTATAACGCCCATGCTCATGCCTACCATAAAATAACCCAATTTGGACTCCATGTTATTCGACTCCATGATCAATCTCCTTTGCACCCTTGAAAGTTTAACAATTTTTGTACTCCCAGCACTCACCTCATAGGCCGGATGAGGCTTTGGAAAGTACGATCTTACTTTTGGACAACGTATCCGCGTAATTTGCACAATCTGGTTTGCGATGAACCTATGGCTACCTGAGCTGGGATAATGAAGTCGCTCTTGCCGGACC
>DATECT010000120.1:0-9381 GCA_035286765.1 Gammaproteobacteria bacterium | reverse complement strand
CGCCGGTCTGTGCCTGAAGTCCGGCAACGCCGCCATCCTGCGCGGCGGCTCCGAGGCCATCCATTCCAATCAGGCTATTGCCGCCTGCATCCGCGCCGGCCTGGTGCAGGCGGGGTTGCCCGCCGATGCCGTGCAAGTGATTGAAACCGCCGATCGTGATGCGGTGGGTGAATTGATCCGCATGAAACAATACGTGGACGTGATCGTGCCGCGCGGCGGCAAGGGCTTGATCGAGCGCATCAGCAACGAGGCCAGCGTGCCGATCATCAAACATCTGCACGGTGTTTGTCATGTCTATATCGACGACAAGGCCGACACCGAGAAGGCTGTGCGCGTCGCCTATAACGCTAAGACGCAGCGCTACGGCACCTGCAACACCATGGAAACCTTGCTGGTGGCGCAAGGCATCGCGGACGAGGTGCTGCCCACGCTCGGCAAGATGTATCAAGAGGCCGGCGTGGAACTGCGCGGCGACGCCGCGACGCGCACCATCTTCCCCGCCATCAAGCCCGCCACCGAGGAAGATTGGGATACCGAATATCTGGCGCCGATTTTATCCATTCGCGTGGTGAAAGACTTGGACGAGGCCATCGAACACATTCACCTGCACGGCTCGCAGCACACCGATGCCATCGTCACCGAAGATTTTTCCCGGGCGCAGCGTTTCCTAAGCGAAGTCGATTCCAGCTCGGTGATGGTGAACGCCTCCACGCGTCTGGCCGATGGTTTTGAATATGGCTTGGGTGCGGAAATCGGTATCAGCACCGATAAACTGCACGTGCGCGGCCCGGTGGGACTGGAAGGCTTGACCACGCAAAAATTCATCGTGCTCGGCGATGGGCATATTCGTAAATAGATACAAGATACAAGATACAAGATACAAGAGTTCTTCCTTTTCCCTTGTATCTTTTCCCTTGTATCTTTTCCCTTGTATCTTGTATCTGCCTTTCAAATGATCGGCATCCTCGGCGGCAGCTTCGACCCCATCCATATCGGCCACCTGCGCCTAGCCTTAGAGCTTTATCAGGAGCTAGGGCTTCAGCAAGTACGCTTAATTCCCGCGGGCGCGCCGCCACACCGGGGCGCGCCGATAGCCAGCGCGCAACAGCGCCTGGCCATGGTGCAGGTGGCTATTGCAGGTGAGGCGGGGTTGTGCGCGGACGCGCGTGAGATCGAACGCGGCGGTCCCTCTTATACAGTGGATACATTGAATTCGCTGCGCGCTGAACTGGGTGACACCCCGCTGGGTCTTATTGTGGGGATGGATGCCTTTTTGGGCTTGCCCACCTGGCGGCGCTGGCGCGAACTCTTCGAGCTTGCCCATATTATTGTCGTGCACCGTCCCGGCAGCGCTGTTGCGGTCACCGGCGAACTGGCCGACTTGTTTGCCGAGCGGCATACCGACAAGCCGCAGCGTCTAGCGGAGCAGGCTGCCGGACACATCCTCACTTGGCCGGTCAGCCAACTCGATATATCTTCAACGCATATCCGTGAATTGCTAAAGACGGGTAAGAGTATTCGTTATTTGGTGCCGGACGCGGTAGCGATCATGATCAAGGCGAGTAGACTTTATCAAACAGAAAATCAGCACCTACATACAGCACCATAAACCAGTACACGAGGGTATACATGAACAACAGAATAGAGCGTCGGTGTCGGTCAATCAGCGTAGGATGGAATTAATGCAACTGGAAAAATTGAAGCGACTCGTTATTGATGCCTTGGAAGATATGAAGGCAACTAACATAAAAGTGCTGGACGTGCGCGGGCTGAGCAATATTACCGACCTGATGATCATCGCCAGCGGCACCTCCGATCGGCAAGTGAAGGCAATAGCCAATAATGTCATCGTGCAGGCCAAGGAGCAGGGCGTGCAGCCGTTCGGTGTAGAGGGTGAGCAGGTGGGTGAATGGGCACTGGTCGATTTGGGCGATGTGGTTGTCCATATCATGTTGCCCGCGGTGCGCGATTTTTATAATTTGGAGAAATTATGGAGCGACGCTGCGCAACCGGAGGCGCGCGTCGAAGTGGAAGCAAACATCACCGCCCGTCGAAAAAAATCCTCGCGCCGTTAAAGTTTTTTTGAGCGCGCCGTGCACATACATCTCATTGCCGTGGGCAGTCGCATGCCGGGCTGGGTCACGGAAGGCTACCAGGAATTTGCCAAGCGCCTGCCCCCGGAGTGCCGCTTAAACCTGATTGAAATCATGCCCGGCAAACGCAGCAAAAGTGCGGATATCGCACGCGCTATGCGCGAAGAAGGTGAGCGCATGCTGGCGGCTATTCCAAAAAATGCCGCCGTAATCGCCTTGGATGCGCGCGGCACGCAGTGGTCCACCGAGCAATTATCCGGCGAATTAAAAAATTGGCTGCAAGGCGGGCGCGATATCGCCCTGCTCATCGGCGGCCCCGACGGCTTGGCAGAGGACTGCCTTCAGCGCGCTCAGGCAAAGTGGTCACTCTCTAAGCTCACACTGCCGCATCCGCTGGTGCGGGTAGTGGTGGCTGAGCAGTTATACCGGGCGTGGAGTATCTTACAGAATCACCCTTATCACCGCGCGGGGTGAGCCGCTTAAGCGGCGAACGACTCGCCATGGATGGCGAGGCCGGGCTTTGGCGCGGAGCATGGATAGCGCAGCGCAAAAGAGCCGCTTAAGCGGCGAACGACTCGTTATCGGCGGCCTGCAATCTACTTGTTAGCGACGGTTGATCCACGTTATGTCCTATCCCCAAATTTACCTCGCCTCCGCCTCGCCACGTCGCCGCACCCTGCTGGAGCAGATCGGTGTGCGCTATCAGTTGGTCGGGATTGCTGTTGAAGAGGCCTGGGACGGGCGTGAATCGCCCCGAGACCATGTGCTGCGCCTGGCGCTGGAGAAGGCGCGTGCCGGGTGGCGGTGCCTCGCCGCGCCGCAGGCGGCGCCGGTGCTGGGGGCCGATACCGTGGTCGTGGTGGATGGCGAGATAGTGGGCAAGCCTGCCAGTCAGGAGCAGGGTCTGGCCATGCTGGAGCAGTTGTCGGGGCGTAGCCACGAGGTGCTGACTGCCGTGGCGCTGGTGAACGGAAGCCGCCACGCCAGCCGTCTGAGCATCAGCACGGTGAGCTTCTCCCCAACCACAGCGGCCCAACGCGCCGCCTATTGGGCAACCGGTGAACCCCATGATAAGGCCGGGGGCTATGCCATACAGGGCCGCGCCGCTGCCTTTATCGCCCGCTTGGAGGGTAGTTATTCGGGCGTGATGGGGTTGCCGTTGTTTGAAACGGCGGCGTTGCTGGCCGAATTCGGCGTGGATATATTCATTGCCCCGGCTTGACCGCCAATATAGCTAAGCGGTTAACGCCGCCCGCCATACCCTGCTAGACTACTTAGGGAAACTCTGAATAATTCCATCCATGGAATTTTCAGAGACGAAAAACGAAAAATGTGATTTTCTTTTTTCGCCATTTTTCAAATACTTACGTATTTTAAAAATGGCGGCACATCCCTATGCCGCAGGAATCTCTGAATAAATCAGAGATTCCTTAGATAATAAAAAGCAAAGCCAGGTGTTCGCCGTACAATAGCCCATGAGCACAGAGATCCTTATCAACGTTACGCCCCACGAAACCCGCGTGGCCGTGGTCGAAAACGGCGTTCTGCAGGATGTCTTCATCGAGCGCACGCGCAAGCGCGGGCTGGTGGGCAATATCTATAAGGGGCGCGTGGCGCGTATCCTGCCCGGTATGCAGGCGGCGTTTGTCGAGGTCGGCCTGGAGCGCGCGGCCTTCCTACACGCGGCGGATGTGCAGAGTGGCGTGCAGGCAGGTACAGGGAACCCCTTAAAGGCGGTCGTCAAGGGTCAGGAGGTCAGGTTACATGAGCTAGCCGCCGTGGCGAACGGTTTACCCGGCGCGAGCCCGGGGTCCCGCTTGGAGGCGGGCGATGTTTTGCCGGTTGCGGACAATGGCGCTAAAAATAAAAAACCATTAGAGACCATTAGCGCCTTATTACGGGAGGGCCAGGAGATCCTGGTGCAGGTGGTCAAAGACCCGCTCGGCTCCAAGGGCGCGCGCCTGACCATGCAGATCTCCATTCCGTCGCGCTACCTGGTATTTATCCCTAATAGCCAGCAGATCGGCATCTCGCAAAAAATCGAAGATACCGATGAGCGCCAGCGCTTGAAAAATATCGTCAGTGAATTTATGCGCCAAGCCGGGAGCGGCGGCTATATTCTGCGTACTGCGGCAGAGGGGGTCAGCGCGGAAGATTTGTGTGCAGACATGGAGTTTTTGCAGAAGTTATGGCAGTCGATAGAAGAGCGCGCCCGCACCGAACCGGCTGAAACGGTCATCTACGAAGACCTGCCCTTAGTGATGCGCACCATGCGTGATCTTGGGCGGCTGGAGATAGAGAAGCTGCGCATCGACTCGCGCGAGACCCATCAGCGGGTGGTGAAATTCGCCAATAAATTTATGACGGAATTGGCGCCGCGCATCGAACATTATCCCGGCGAGCGCCCTATCTTCGATCTTTACGGGGTGGACGATGAGATACAGAAGGCCCTGGACCGCAAGGTGCAGCTTAAGTCGGGCGGGCATTTGATCATCGATCAGACCGAGGCCCTAACGACCATCGACGTTAACACTGGGGCCTTTGTCGGACATCGCAACCTGGAAGAAACCATCTTCACCACCAACCTCGAAGCCGCCCAGGCGATTGCGCGGCAACTGCGGCTGCGTAATTTGGGCGGCATCATTATCATCGACTTCATCGACATGCAGGATGCCAACCACCGCCGGCAAGTATTGCGCGCCTTGGAGAAGAGTCTGGAGCGCGATCACACCAAGACCCATATCAGCGGCGTGTCGGCCCTGGGCTTGGTGGAGATGACGCGCAAGCGCACCCGCGAGAGCCTGCAGCACGTACTGTGCGAGCCGTGTCCGGCCTGCCGGGGACGCGGTTCTCTGAAGACCGCCGAGACGGTATGCTATGAGATATTCCGCGAGATACTGCGCGCCGCGCGCCAGTTCGAGGCGCAAAAATACCTGGTACTGGCCTCGCAAGAGGTGGTGGATGTGCTGCTGGACGAGGAATCCACCAGCGTCGCCGAACTGGAGGAGTTTATCGGCAAGCCCATCAAGTTCCAGGTGGAAGCGCTGTATACGCAGGAGCAGTATGATGTGGTGCTAACCTAAGCATAAGGGCACCCCTAAAAATGCGTCTTTTGTCTTTATGCGGCGTTGGAATTCTGCTCGAAATGCTCGTGTACTGCCGTGTACACTCCACTTTCTCGCAGCATTCCGCCTGGCCTAAAGACAAAATCCACTATTTTTAGAGGCGCCCATAACGCTAAAAAGTGCGCCCTTTACTCCCACACCAAGGAGTAAACTTTAAAAGTTGCAGTCCAATACAATAGTTAACCAACGTATTTTCTGAGCGCCAATGACCGATAACCCGCCCATGCAGAAAGCCTTGCGCCGCATCAAGATCGGCCTATTGTCGACCCTGGCCGCGCTGATTATTTTGGCCGCCGCGCTGCTGGGCCTGTCGCGCATGTTGCTGCCGATGGCCGGTGATTACCGGGCCGAAATAGAACAGCAACTCAGTCGCATGCTTGAGCAGCCTATTAAAATAGGCGCGGTGGGCGCCACGTGGCAAGGCCTGAATCCCAGCCTGCAACTAAAAGATGTGCACATCCTCGATATGAACGGCAAGCACACCTTGCTCGCCATAACGGAGGCGCAGTACGCGTTAAACCTTCCCTATTATGTACGCTACCGCCAGTTTGGGCGGGGCAAGTTATTGGTTAATGGCACAGTGCTGCCGCTGCTACGGCGCAGCAGCGGTGAGATCGTCATCGAGGGATTTGATGATACCAAGGGTGAATTCACAGATTGGCTGACGCAGCAAAAGCAACTGACGCTGGAAAACAGCGAGATCATCTGGCGGGACGAGTTGGCCGCCCCTGCCAGGCAGGGCAAACCCTTGCATTTTCAAGACGTGGCATTGCTCTTGAAAAATCGCGGGCAGCGCCATCAGCTCAATGGCTCGCTGAATCTCTCCGGCGGCGCTGGGCAGCAATTAACAGTGGCCTTGGATTTTACCGGCGATCTGCTCGATCATACGCAGTGGATCGGAGGGTTTTATCTACAGGGTACCGGGGTGCGGTTTGTGCAATGGCTTGCTGCGCCTTCGCTGGTAGGCATCACTGCGCAAGACGGGGTTGCCGACTTCAAGCTTTGGGGCGAATTGCGCCAGACCCAACTGCAGCGCCTGGAGGGTGATGTAGAGGTGCGTAGCCTGCAACTCAACGGCGCCGGTCAGACGCCGGTTGCCATCAATCGCGTGAGTGGCGAACTCAAGTGGCAGCGTCAGTCCACGGGTTGGTCTTTAGCTGCGCCTCGCCTTGTAGTGGGGCGCGACAATCATTTCTCAGCGCCGAGTCAAATTAACATCGTAGCCACGGCACAGTCCCAGCAGCCGCCCAGCATCGATGTGCAGGTGAGCGCGTTACGCCTGGAAGACGCTACTACGCTATTGCTGGCCAGCAACCTACCCGAGCCCGGCCAGCGCGATGCGTTAATCGCCCTGCAACCGCATGGCGAGTTGCAGACGCTGCATATGATCTGGCAGGCAACGGCGCCGGGACAGCTGGCGCAGAATAAATTTTCGCTGCAAACCCGCCTGACGGGGGTG
The DNA here is from genome assembly GCA_035286765.1 of Gammaproteobacteria bacterium. Lineage (GTDB taxonomy): Bacteria > Pseudomonadota > Gammaproteobacteria > SURF-13 > SURF-13 > DATECT01. The sequence continues at coordinate 2,704 of DATECT010000120.1, read as the reverse complement.
AGTGCGTCAGCTTGGAAAGAATGGCCCGCGGCGCGGGGCATTGATGGTGCGTTGAGTGCCAATGACCGTGGTGGCACATTCAATATCAACAGCCGCCAGGCCCAATTGGAATTCGCACACATGTTTCCGGCACCGCTATTGATCGATACCTGGACAGGCACGCTCAGTTGGCAGCGTGATGCGCAACAGGCATGGCATATCGAGGCCAAGGATATGCGCCTCACAAATGCCGATATCAGCACCCGGTTAAACGGCACGTTGGACGTGCCCGCCGGGGCGGGATCGTCGGTGATTGATCTTGGCGCGGCCTTCGAGAATGGCAAGATCGCCAGCACGCCGCGCTATTTGCCCGCCAATTTACTCCCCCCCGATGCGCTGACCTGGCTACGGGCCTCGCTACTGGGCGGACATGTTAACGCCGGCACGGCACAGATTCGTGGCCCGCTTAGCGAGTTCCCCTTTACCGATGGCAAGCAGGGCAATTTTGAAGTGCGCTTCGATGTCAGCAATGTGTTGTTGGAGTATGATGCCGCCTGGCCGCGGATTTCCGGCATCAATGCCGATGTAGTATTTCATGGGCGCGGGCTGGAGATTCAGGCGCATGGCGGCAAAATCTTTGCTGCCGATATTCAACAAGCCACTGCCGTTATCCCCGATATGACCCTGGCCGAGCCCGTGTTGATGGTGCAAGGCAAGGCGCGGGGCTCCAGCGCGGACGCCTTGCGTTTTGTCAAAGAGAGTCCGATCAAGGAAAAAATCGGCAACTACAGCGAGGGTGCGAGTGCCACGGGAAAAAGCCAGGTTGAGTTGAATTTGCTCATCCCCTTATCCAGCGCGCCCGCGCGGGTAAAGGGTGCGGTTAAGCTCAGCGACACCACGTTGAGAGTGGGCGATAAACAAAAAAATCGCGCTGTGGAGATCGGCCAAATCAACGGCGTATTAAATTTCACCGAGGCCAGTCTCAACGGCAAGGATATCGGCGCCACTTTGTTTGACCAAAAGGCCAAGGTCAATGTTTTCACCGAGACCGCCGGCGCGGACGGCTCGCGCAGCGGCGGAGCGGTGGTGGTCGAGGCGCGTTCCCGGATGAGCATTGCCGACCTCTCCAAACAGGCTCAGAAACTGGCGCCGGATCTGCGCAAGGATTTATTCGGCTATTTTAGCGGCACGGCGGATTGGTCAGCCGCGCTGCGTTTGAGCAATGAACGAACTGCAACTGTGGGCCCGGAGTTGATCATTTCATCCGATCTGCAAGGCGTGCGGGCCGAACTGCCTGAGCCGCTGGCCAAACAGGCGGATCAAAACGTCCCCCTGGCGATTAATATTGCGCTGAGTGATCAGCCCAGCCGGCGTTACAGCGTAAGCTACGGCGATAGGCTGAGCGGCATTTTTGAGCTGCAGCAGGTGAAAACCGCCACAGCCTCGCCCAGTAGCTGGGAGTTGAAGCGCGGTGAACTGCGCCTTGGCAAGGGCACTGCCGTCTTGCCCGATAAGGGCTTGCGCCTGGCGGGCGAACTGCCGCGCCTGTCGTTAAGCGCCTGGAATGATTTTCTGACCGGCACCGGCACGGCTACCAACACCCAAGCTAACAATAAAGCTACGCCGCCGAGCCTGATACAAAAACTCGAGGCGATTGACGTGCGCATCGGCGTGTTGGAGGCCTTCGACCAGGAATTTAATGACAGCCAGATCAAGGCGGCCAAAACCCCGCAAGCGTGGTCGGTAACCCTGAATAGTACGCAAGTGGCGGGCAATCTGCATTTGCCGCAGGGCCCCAATCCGGTCTGGGAAATGAATTTCGAGCGCCTGCACCTGGCCAAATCCGCCAAACCCGATGCCCCGCAGGATAGTTCCAAAGAGCAGGGCCTAGACCCGCGCCGCCTGCCGGCCCTGCGCCTCACCAGTAACAGCTTCCGCTATGGCGAGCTTGATCTCGGCAGTCTGAATGTGGAAGCCTCCAAGCGCCCGGCGGGACTGCACGTAGACAAGCTGCAACTGGCGTCGCCGGCCCTGCAAGTAACAGGGCAGGGTGACTGGGAGGCCGAGGGCAACATTAAGCGAGTCTCGCGCTTTAACCTGCTGATTACCAGTGATGAATTGGGCAAGGCCTTAACAAATTTAGGTTATACCTCGAACAATATTGTCGGTGGCAAAAGCAATCTCGACCTCACCGCCCATTGGCAGGGCAGCCCCGCCAATTTCGCCCTGGAACGCCTGAATGGCGTCTTGCTCATGAAGATCGAGAAGGGCCGTTTTCTGGATATTGAACCGGGCGCCGGGCGCATCTTCGGGCTGCTCAGCGTGCAGACCCTGCCGCGCCGCCTGAGCCTGGATTTCAGCGATATATTTGAAAAGGGCTTTGCCTTCGATCTCATCACCGGCGAATTCACCCTCGACAACGGCAACGCCCATACCAAGAACCTCATCATGACCGGGCCTTCCGCCATTGTTGCGATTAACGGAAGGACAGGTTTGGCCGCCAAAGACTACGACCAAGTGGTTACGGTAAAGCCACAAATCGGCGCCAGTCTGCCCTTGGCCGGGGCCCTGGCGGCGGGCCTGGGGATAGGGGCGGCGATCCTGCTGGCCCAAAAGCTATTGCAGCCCCAGATCGACGATATCGCGGGCTACCAGTCCACTATCAAAGGCAGTTGGGATGAGCCTAAGGTCGAGCCAATCTCGGTGCAAACCTCTAAGGGCGCGG
>DATECT010000119.1:0-3309 GCA_035286765.1 Gammaproteobacteria bacterium | reverse complement strand
GCGGCATCGGGCCTATCACCCATTTTGATGCCGCGGAATTTACCACCCGCTTTAGCGGCTCGGTCAAAAATTTCGATGCCACTCAGTATATTCCGCCCAAGGATGTCAAAAAAATGGACCCCTTCATCCATTACGGCATCGCAGCGGGCAAACAGGCACTGGATGATTCTGGGCTGGTGGTCACTGATGAAAATGCGCACCGTATCGGGGTCATAATAGGTTCCGGCATCGGCGGCCTGCACGGTATTGAGAAGGGCCATCAAGCCTATTTGGAAGGCGGGCCGCGTAAGATCTCGCCGTTCTTCGTGCCGAGCAATATTATCAATATGATTTCCGGCAACTTCTCCATTATGTACGGCTTGAAGGGGCCGAATATCGCCATTGCTACCGCCTGCTCTACCGGCTCGCACTGCATCGGGGTGGGCGGACGCATGATTCAATACGGCGAGGCCGATGTCATATTCGCCGGCGGGGCAGAGATGGCCACCTCACCTACCGGGCTGGGCGGTTTTGCCTCGGCGCGTGCCTTATCCACGCGCAATGACGATCCGCTCACCGCCAGCCGCCCGTGGGACCGTGATCGTGACGGCTTTGTGCTGGGCGACGGTGCCGGGGTGCTGGTGCTGGAGGAATATGAGCACGCCAAGCGGCGCGGTGCAACCATCTATGCCGAACTGAGCGGCTCAGGCATGAGCGCCGATGCCTATCACATGACTCTGCCATCGCAGGAGGGGGAGGGGGCGCAACGCTGCATGGAAATCGCGCTGCGCGATGCGGGTCTGCGCCCCGAGCAGGTGGATTACATCAATGCCCATGGCACCTCTACCCCGGCGGGCGATAAGGCGGAAACGCAAGCAGTAAAGGCCACCTTCGGCGACCACGCCTATAAAGTGGCCATCAGCTCGACCAAGTCGATGACCGGCCATTTGCTCGGCGCCGCCGGCGGGATCGAGGCGATATTCTGCGTGCTGGCCATCCGCGACCAGATCGCCCCGCCGACCATTAACCTGTTCACACCTGACCCTGACTGCGACTTGGATTATGTGCCCAACGTGGCGCGCCCGATGAAGATCGACGTGGTGTTGTCCAACTCATTCGGTTTTGGCGGCACCAACGGCACCGTGGTATTCAGCCGGCTGCGGTAGGTGCGAATTCATTCGCGCTTAATATGCGGATAAATCCGCGCCTGCATTCGGCAGTGCGAATGAATTCGCACCTACAAGCATGGTATTAACGAGCCTCACCATCCCATGCCGACAACGGTCGAATGTGTTCCCATCAATGCCGACTATGATTTACTGCGGCTGCACCGCGCCAACCCGGCACGCTATCCGCACCTATTAGAAAGCGTAGCGCACGGCAGCCCAACCGCGCGCTACGATATCCTGTTTGCCTTTCCCGGTGAGACCCTGGCGCTTAGCGAACCGAATTCGTTAAACGCTAATAAGTTGCCCCTGCAAGGCCATGATTTTCTGGCCAACCTGGATAGCTGGTGGACCCGCGACCAGACGTCTTCCGGTAACGCCTGTGCGTTGCCTTTTTGCGGCGGCTGGTTTGTGTACCTGGGCTACGAACTGGCTACCCAGATCGAACCCAAGCTCAATTTGACGCAGACCTTGTCCGGCCTCCCCATTGCCTTTGCCACGCGCATTCCGGCGGCCATCATACGAGATCATCAGAGCGCTCGGATTTTTCTGCTTGCAGAAGAGGGCTGCACTGAACAATTGCGTCTCATGCGGGCCGACCTGGATCAATCCGGCGACTTGCCCGCAGAACCCACCCATGCCCCGGCGCAGCCCTTACACTTAACCGAAGACCCGGCGGCGGATTTTATCGGCGGTGTACAACGCATTCTGCGCTACATCAAAAACGGCGACGTGTTTCAGGTCAATCTATCCCGGCTGTGGCAAGGGGAATTGCCCGCGGGCATGAATGCCGTCGCTGTTTATCAGCGGTTGAGACAGCATAATCCGGCGCCCTTCGCGGGTTTGATAACCTACGGTGACGCGGCCATCATCAGTTCATCGCCCGAACGCCTGGTGAAGGTGCATAATGGCATGGTGGAAACCCGGCCCATCGCCGGAACGCGGCCACGCCACCTCGCCCAACAAGGGACTGACCTGGCCGCGACACAGGCATTGCTGGCGCACCCCAAGGAGCGCGCCGAACATATCATGCTGATCGATCTCGAACGCAATGATCTGGGCCGCGTCTGCATCCCAGGCAGCATCAAGGTCGATGAACTCATGGGGATTGAAAGCTATACGCATGTGCATCACATCGTTTCTAATATACGCGGACGATTGCGCAGCGGGATGACGCCCGGACAGATACTGCGCGCGGTATTTCCGGGCGGCACCATCACCGGCTGCCCCAAGGTGCGTTGCATGGAGATCATCAGTGAACTGGAACAGACTGCGCGCGGGCCCTATACCGGCTCGATCGGCTATATCAACCGGGACGGCAGCATGGATTTTAATATCTTGATCCGCAGTTTTGTGCTGACCGGCCGGCACATCTCACTGCGTGCCGGTGCCGGTATCGTCGCCGATTCCATCCCGCAAAGCGAACTGGAAGAGACGCGCGCCAAGGCGCGCGGCCTGTTGTTGGCCTTGGCTTAACGGGCAACTAATGGATCTGGTAAACGGTCAAGCCGCGTCAAGCATCAGCATCCATGATCGCGGTCTGCTTTACGGCGACGGGCTGTTCGAGACTATTGCCGTGCGCGCCGGGCGTCCGCAGTTGTGGGAGAGACACTTGCGTCGTCTCAGTCTAGGCTGCACGCGCCTCAACATCGCCCTGCCCGCGCCGGACCTGCTCTACCGCGAGGCACTCCAAGCGGGGGAGGGTGTCGAGCAAGGCGTATTGAAGCTCATGATCACGCGCGGCAGCGGCGGGCGCGGTTACCGGGCGCCGGGCGAAGGCGCGGCCACGCGCATCTTGAGCCTGCACCCCTGGCCGGCCTATCCTGATGACTATAAACGCGATGGCGTGGCGGTGCGTATTTGCGCGACACGCCTGGCCGGCAATCCGGCGCTGGCCGGGCTCAAACACTTGAACCGCTTGGAGCAAGTGCTGGCGCGCCGCGAATGGGCGGATGAAACCATCGCCGAAGGCCTGGTGCTGGACAGGGCAGGGCAGGTGATTGAAGGTACCATGAGCAATCTGTTCATGGTCCACCATGGCGTGGCATACACCCCTGATTTGTCAGAGTGCGGCGTGGCTGGCATTATGCGCGAACTGATTCTGGAAATATGTGCCGAGTGGTCTACGGCAACCCGCATTTCCCATTTTGATTTGGATACGTTG
>DATECT010000118.1:0-6101 GCA_035286765.1 Gammaproteobacteria bacterium | reverse complement strand
CGCTGATTTTGAGCTAAAATTTATGACTTTAGCGGGCTTAACCGGCCTATGGGCTTCGCGTTATAGTGGTCGAGGACTTTTAACGAAAAAGGAAACCACATGCCTTACTTAAAGATACAGACCAATCAACCCATTGCCGCTAACGCGGCTCAGGCCTTGCTAGCGCAGGCCTCACGTTTGGTGGCCAAACAACTCGGCAAGCCGGAGAGCTATGTCATGGTGGCCTTGGTGCCGCCCGCTCCTATGTTATTTGCCGGTAGCGACAAACCGCTGGCCTACCTGGAGCTCAAGAGCGTGGGCCTGCCCCAAGCCAAGACGGCTGAATGTTCCAAGGTATTATCCGAACTGCTGGAAAAAGAATTGGGAATAGCTCAGGATCGCGTCTATATCGAGTTCGCTAATGCCACAGGCCCTATGTGGGGCTGGAACGGCGGGACATTTTAGGGCATCTCTAAAAATCCGCTGAAGCCGCGCTGGCGGCGTTGGAAACGGACTCAAAATATTCATGAGGTACATCCATGTACCTCACCCTGCGGGCCGCCTTACGGCGGTGCCCTTCGGCAATCCTGCCGAAGGGTCATTTACTCCGTGTAAACTCTGCTGGGCAGGAGCCCGAATGTCGCGTAGCGCAGGGATGCGCGGGAGCGACCGCTTTTTCGCCCGTTCCCGCCTTGCCATCATCGGCTTGATCGAATTTTTAGAGATGCCCTTTAATAAGCTAGACCTGTAAGCCGCTCTTTTTCCAGTCCGCCAGGAATTGATCGAGGCCGATGGTGGTGAGCGGGTGTTTGTACATTTGATCCAACACCTTGAACGGCATGGTCACCACATCGGCACCCATGCGCGCGGCTTCCAGTACGTGCGTGGGGTGGCGGATGGAGGCAACCAAGACTTCCGTTTCCCAGTCATAGTTATTATAGATATCGACGATCTCGGAGATGAGTTCCATGCCGTGCTCGCCGACATCGTCTAACCGTCCTACAAAGGGTGAGATAAAACTCGCACCGGCTTTCGCGGCCAAGATCGCTTGGGCTGCGGAGAAGCAGAGGGTGACGTTGACCATCGTGCCTTCGTCGGAGAGGGTGCGGCAGGCACGCAGGCCGTCGGGGGTGAGCGGTACTTTTATCGTGACATTCGGGGCGATCTTGGCGAGCTTGCGGCCCTGGGTAAGCATGCCTGGGTAATCGAGCGCAGTAACCTCGGCGCTGACCGGACCATCGACCAGATCGCAGATGGCGGCGATGTGTTCGTGGAAACTCTTGCCTTCTTTACTGATGAGGGTGGGATTAGTAGTAATACCATCAACCATGCCTAATTCAACGGCGTGGCGAATATCATCGAGATTGGCGCTATCAATGAAGAATTGCATGTGGCCTCCTGGTGTCCGCTAAAGTGGGACTGACGGTGGTTAACGCAAGTTTTATGCCAGTTGCAATCCCCGGTCAATTCCAGCGGTCGTCTTTTACCTGCACTTCGCCGTTTTCTACGCGCACCGGGAAGCAGGCGGTAGGTTCGAAGGCCGGTGCGCTCAGGGCCGCGCCGGTTTTGATCGAGAAACGCGCGCCGTGACGCGGGCAGATGATCTGATCGCCATCGACTCTGCCACCGGTTAGGATGCCGCCGTCATGGGTACAGATATCTTCGATGGCAAAATATTCGCCCTGCAGGTTGAATACGGCGATCAGGGCGCCATCAACCTCGACGATGCGCCTATCGCCCGGCCCGAATTCCGCCGCCTTGGCGACGGTTACCCACTCCGCCATTACACTGCCACCAATTCAATTTCAGGTTCAATGCTGCGCACCAAGTTCTCCACGGCGGACAAGGTGCCGGCCAGTGAACTCGGGCAGCTTCCGCAGGCGCCATGGTAGTGAATCTTGAGTATGTTGCCGTCCAATTCCAATATCTCAAGATCGCCGCCATCGCTCATCAGGTAAGGACGAATTTGTGCGTCGATAAGTTCATTAATCTTGGTCAGACGCGGATCGTCTTGCCCGGCAAGTGAAACACTGCGCGGCTTGGTCTCGCCCGGACCCGCAGCATTGGCCGCCGGTGTAGCGCGGATCGGCACGGCCAGTTGCTTTAATAGCTCCGGCCAGGCGGCGCCGCCGTCTTGCGTGACGGTAATCCAGTGATCGACATAAAACACATTGCTGACGTGCGGAATGGCAAACAAGGCCGCCGCTAGCGGATCGGAGTCCGCGGCTTGCGCATTATCGAACGAGCGCGTAATGCCGTAGGTAAGCGGTTCCTTCAATACGAATTTAATCGCATTCGGATTCGGTGTGCCTTCAATCTCGGCAATCTTAGGCATGTTATACGTTCCCCACGATGGACTTCATCGGTTCCGCATCGCCTTCGGTGCTCGCCACGGCCTCGGCGGTGAATGCCGCGTGCAGGGTGTGCCAAGGCAGGATGGCGCACTTCACGCGCGAGGGCAAATCTTTTATACCGTCGAATACACTGAGCCTGCCTAAGTGGTGCGGCTGGGTTTGGGTGTCGAGTTTGCCGGTAGCCATAGCGCGGAATTCCTGTACTAACAGTTCGGCTTCCTGCACGGTCTTGCCTTTTACATTGGTGGTCATCATGGATGCCGAGGCCTTGCAGATCGCGCAGCCTACACCTTGAAAGGCGATGGCCTCAATGCGTTCATCTTGCACGCGCAGGGTGAGCGTGATGTGATCGCCGCACAGCGGATTGTGGCCCTCCGCCCTGCGATTGGCATCGTCCAATGCGCCGAAGTTACGCGGCTTCTTGTTGTGATCCAGGATGACCTCCTGGTAGAGTTGCTTTGAGTGCATGGCTAAGCGAACATCTTCTGCACCTTGCGTATGCCTTCGACTAAGGCATCAATCTCCGCTAAGGTGTTGTAAAACGCAAACGAGGCCCGTGCCGTGGCGGGCACGCCGAAGTGTTTCATCACCGGCTGGGCACAGTGGTGTCCCGCGCGAATGGCAACGCCCTCGTCGTTCAGTATCGTGCCCACGTCGTGCGGGTGCACGCCATCGATTTCAAACGACAGCACGGCGGCTTTGTGTTTTGCCGTGCCGATCAATGTGATTCCTTTTAAGGCGCTGAGTTCTGCCGTGGCGTAATTCAAGAGTTCAGTCTCATACGCGGCAATGCGCTCTATACCTAGGCCTATGAGATAGTCGATGGCCGCACCCAGGCCAATAGCGGCAGCAATGGGCGGTGTGCCGGCTTCGAACTTATACGGAATGGTGTTGTAGACGGTCTTTTCAAAGGTCACGCTCAAGATCATGTCGCCGCCGCCCTGATAGGGCTGCATTTTTTCCAGTAACGCGGCCTTGCCGTAGAGTATGCCGACGCCGGTCGGCCCGCACATTTTGTGCCCCGAGAAGGCATAAAAATCGCAATCTAAATCCTGCACATCCACCGGCAAATGCGGGGCGGCCTGCGCGCCGTCGATAAGTATCGGTACGTTCCATTTGTGCGCAGTCGCAATCATCTCACGGATGGGGTTGATGGTGCCTAGTGCATTGGAGACGTGCGCGAGGGCGACGAATTTGGTGCGCTCGTTGAATAGTGCGGCATATTCATCCAGCAATAACTCACCGGCGTCATTCATGGGGATAATGCGCAGCTTGGCGTTTTTCTCCTGGCAGAGCATTTGCCAGGGCACGATATTGGAGTGGTGTTCCAGGGCGGAGATAATGATTTCGTCGCCTGCGCCAATAAAGGCGCGCCCGTAGCCGTGCATGACGAGGTTGATGGAGTCCGTCGTGCCGCGCGTGTAGATAATCTCGCGCTCATCGCGGGCATTTAAAAACCCCATGATCGTGCGGCGCGCCTGCTCGTAGGCGGCGGTAGCCAACTCGCTCAAGTGATGCACGGCGCGGTGCACATTGGCGTGTTCCTCGCGCTGGTAACGCACCAGGCGATCAATCACCGGCTGCGGCATCTGACTGCTGGCCGCATTATCGAGATAGATTAACGGCTTGCCGTCGAAGCGGCGCTGCAAGATAGGAAAATCGGCGCGAATGCACGCTGTATCCAGGGCTTGTGCTGAATCTTTCTTGTTGAGTATGGGTTGAGTGCTCATGATGTTTGTTGTGTTTGGGCCAATACGGTTTGGCGCAGGTGCGTTACCAGCGTGGTCACCGGTATTTGATCGATAATCTCGGCGGCAAAGGCGTAGGTCAGCAGATTGCGCGCCGCCGTCTCGGATAACCCCCGGCTCTTCAGGTAAAATATCTCATCGGCATCCAATTGGCCGACGGTGGCGCCATGCGCGCACTTTACGTCGTCGGCAAAGATTTCCAGTTGTGGCTTGGTATCGATACGGGCCTTGGCCGACAACAGCAGATTGCGGCTGGACTGCGATGAATTGGTTAATTGTGCACCTTCGCGCACCAATATCTTACCGTTAAACACGGCATGTGCGGCGCCATCGACAATGCATTTGTGCAACTGCGTGCTCTGGCCGTGCGGTTTGGCGTGGTCCATGGACGTGTGTGTGTCGGCGAGCTGGCGTCCGCTGATCAGCGCCAAACCGTTCAACGTTGACTGCGTGCCTTCGCCTGTCTGCACTACATTCAGATCATAACGTGACAGGCGCGCGCCGAAGCTCACAGTAGTTGAGTGATAAACACTGTCGTGCGCCAGTGTGACGGCGCAGTGCGCAATGTGAAAGGCATTTGGACTCTCGCGCTGAAGCTTAGTGTGTCGCACCTGCGCGCCTTCGCCCACGATGATTTCCGTGACGGCATTGGTAAAGTAAATGCCGTCATCGAGGCTGACGTAATCTTCAATCACGCTGCATTGGCTGTGCGGCGCCGCAATGATCAGGCAGCGGGGTGTAGTCGCAACCGGTGCTTCCTTATGCGTGGCAATAAATAATAAATGAATAGGCGGCTGATGGGCTTGCCCTTTGTCCAGCATCACCAGCGCAGCGTCATGTATCAGGCTGGTATTAAGGGCGGTAAATACCGCATGCTCGAACTGAGCAACCCGCGCCAAGTGGGCATGCACGGCGATGCCGTGCACGGGTAGGGCGTCCATCAAGTTGCTGATCACCATGCCCGGCGCCAAATCGGTAAGCACGGACAGTTCGGGTGCATACTGCCCATCCACGAATACCAGGCGCTGATGGGCTTCGGGCAGGATAAAGCGCCCAATATCCGTCAGGCCTAAAATGGCCTTCCCGATAACGGGCTGAAACGAATGCTTGAGTAATGGAGACAGGTCGGTAAAGCGCCAATCTTCATCTAAGCTGGTCGGGATGCTTAATACATTGACGCGCGCAGCCGCATCCTGGCGCAACCGGTTCAGCCAGTTGACGCCCGAGGCTATAGGTTCCAGCCGCTGCGGGAATAAGCCGTTGAGCGGGCTATTGGCGAGTTCCGCCTGGGCATTCATGCCGTTAAACCTGTCCTGAATTCTGTTGCAGGGTTGGCCGTCTCGTATTCGCCACGCACCCAGTCATAGCCGCGCTCTTCGAGTTCGAGCGCCAACTCCTTGCCGCCGGTCTTGATGATCTGTCCGCCTTCCATCACATGTACGAAGTCGGGGGTAATATAATTGAGCAGGCGCTGATAATGCGTGACCATTACCACGGCATTGTCGGGCGCGATAAGTTGATTAACGCCGTTCGAGACCACGCGTAGCGCATCGATATCCAAACCCGAATCGGTTTCATCCAGGATCGCCAGCGTGGGTTCGAGTATGGCCATTTGCAGGATTTCGTTGCGTTTCTTTTCGCCGCCGGAAAAACCCTCGTTGACGCTGCGATCCAAAAAGCTGGGGTCCATGTCGACGATCTTGATTTTCTCGCGCACGAGGTCGTCGAATTCCAGCGGGTCCAGTTCCTCGCGGCCACGCTGGGCCTGCACGGAGTTGTAGGCTAAGCGTAAAAAGGCGCTGTTCGTTACCCCGGGCACTTCCACCGGATATTGGAATGCCAGGAAGACGCCGGCCTGCGCGCGCGCCTCCGGCGGCAGGTCGAGCAGGTTTTTACCTTGAAATAAAACTTCACCGCCGGTGACGGTATAAGACGGATGACCGGCGAGCACCTTGGCGAAGGTGCTCTTGCCCGAACCATTCGGGCCCATGATGGCATGTACTTCACCTGCGCGCACGGT
>DATECT010000117.1:0-10679 GCA_035286765.1 Gammaproteobacteria bacterium | reverse complement strand
TTGTGCGCCTTCCAAGATGAGAAACTCAAGTAGCAGGCGGTCATCGTGTACGGGCTTGCCCCATTCTTTGTCATGATATTCGATGTAAAGGGGGTCGCTAGTCACCCAGGCGCAGCGTTTTTTCATAAGCCGTGATCAATCGCCGAGGGGTTGGGGGCGCTAGTGCGAAGCCGGTTCGCATGTTCGGTGAGTTCAATGACATTCTTGTCCGGGTCACGGAAGAAGATGGCGGTGCTGCCGTCGCCAAATGTGACGGGTCCTTCGGTTATGGTAATGCTATTTTCCGCCAGGAAGGCGAGTGCCTCCTGTACCGAGCTCACCTGCAGTGAGATGTGGGTATAGCCGGGGTATTTTTTGGCTACGTCCATGAGTATATTTTTGCCGGCGTTATCGTCGTCGGCGCTGTCGAGCAGATTTAATTCCACGCCGCTAGGGTGCTCTATGACTACTACGCGCTCGGTGTAATCCTCGTGCGTGGTGCGAAAACCCAATTTTCTGTAAAACGCAATGGATCGCTTAAAGTCTACGACTCTTACGCCCACATGCGCCAGCCTGACAATATTTAACATAGTGCGCTCGCTCGACAGGGTGTTGGCTGTGCTAATTAAATCGTTGGTATCTAGCTGAATTTGCGGGTCGCCTGTCTTACGATAGTTTATCAAATAGTAATTGGATTTATGCCAGCAATATTAAGGGCTGACTGGAAATGTGTTATGAGGGGCCTTAGGAGAGAGGCTCGGCCAGAGCAAAAAGGGGCGGCTTTAAGCCGCCCCGAAACCACCCTCCCGCCGCACTTTTTACCAGCCGTGGGTCGGGGCTAACCAGGATATAAAACGTCTACCAACGCCTATCGTTATCGATAATGTTGAGCACGGCCCTGGCGGGGGTGCCCAGCGAGGCATTACCGGTGGGATTGCTTAAGGTGATAACCACCGTTTCATTCGGCTCCGCTACCCAGTTATTAATGATGGGTATGGTGAAGCTCTTGGGCGTACTATCGCCGTCCGCGAAGGTGATGGCGCCGCTCCTGGGCGTGTAGTCCGACCAAGCCATGGCGGTGCCGTTACGCGTGGCATATTTGACCGAGACCGCTCCGATACTGCTACCGGTGCGGGTGACGGTGATGGTCGCGCTACCCGCACCCTCGTTAACAGTGTAAGCGGCAACGCTGAATTGCAGCGCTGCATCGTCGTTCACCAGGATCAACATCGCCCTACTCTGGGCGCCCAGCGTAGCGCCTAGCGGGCTGCTCAAGGTGAGGTTCAGCGTTTCGTCCGGCTCACGCAGGGTGTTGTTGATGAGCGCTACGGTAAAGGTCTTGCTCGTCTCGCCCGCATTAAAGATCAGTTTGCCGGTGCTGGCCGTGTAGTCTGAGCCCGCCATAGCCGTGCCGTTGCTGGTGGCGTAGTTAACCGAGGCTACGCCACTGCTGTTGCCGCTGCGCGTCAAGGTGATGACGGCCGTCCCCGCGCCTTCATTAACGCGGTATGCGCTGGCACTGAATTGCAGCGTGCTAATGCCGGGTACGGGAGGAGGAGGTGGCGGGGGGATGGAAACCCCGCCGACGTCCATGGTCAGGAAAATACCTTGGCTCGGATTGAGATAGCTGCCACTGGCCGAAGTCTCCAGTTTCACGGCGCGCACCATATAGGTGTACTTGCCGGCGGCTATGCCCGGGTCGGTGAAGCTGGTGGCTGTGACCGGCGCACTGGTGATGCGTGCAAAAGGCCCCTTGGCATTGCCGGCACGGTAAACATGATAGCCCGCGGTAGCGTCTGAGGATGCCGTCCAGTTTAAGGTGACGCCCTGTGCGGTGGTGGTGCTGGTTAGGCCCGAGATCGGTTTCACCATGTGCATGCGTAAGCTGGGGTCACCCATCAAGGCCATCTGAATGCCGCGCGCATGCGGGTTCGACTGCGTGGAGTAAAGAGTGCTGTTATTTTGCGACAGCAGGGTGCTATAGCCGATGTGCTGGCCGAGTGCCATATGCTGATAGAACCAGTGCGGGTAACCGCTCCAGGAGGAGGTCAACCCGTAACTGGTGGTGGCGAGCGGGGCGCGCAGGAAATTGTTGATCACGTCCCAGTCGCCGAAGGCGCTACCGAATAGCATGGTGAATACGACCTTGGTGTCCTTAACCGCGAAATTATTGTAGGGACCGAATTTCGGATCACCGCTAGGCGCCGTGGTGCCCACGCCCTTCGAACCCTGGTAATGTCCCGGCCCGTTGCCATAGCCCCACAGATAGCTGTCCGTGCTCAAGGTGGGGAACCAATCGAGGGCGGGATTATTAACATTAGATTGGATGTTGCCCGCACCGAAGAAGGGCGCGAAATTGCGCCAGCCGCTGGAAGCCAGGGCCGCGCCGGTGGAAAGCAGAAAGTTGTCGTCGATTAACCCGCGCCGTGCCACGGTGTTGAAGGGCGCAAGGTTGTGGCGGAAATTGTGGTCTTTGTTGAGATACTGGCGCAGCAAATCTTTCTCGGTCTTGGGCAGGAAGGCCGGCATGTTAAATAAATCCACGCGCCCCACTTGCAGTTCAAGATCGGAAGGGATGTAAGACTGATCGAATTTGCCATCGCCGGGGACGTTACGGGTTTCAGCACGAGGGGGGTTGACGGAATAGACGGTCGAGTCGGTCCACACGCCATCCATATCGGCATAGAAGGCATCGGCAGGCCACGCGCCCTGGTGAAAATCGGTATGCCCGTCGAAGGCCGTGTTGCCCGAATAGGGCACCGTCACATGGCCGAATAGAAATACCGCCTTTACATTGTTGGGGTCGGCGTTGTAATTCGCTTTAATAAGGGCCTTGATATTGGATGCAGACATACTACGCGGCACATCGTGGCGCAGCACTGTCCAGCCGTCGCCGATGAGATCCTGCTCAAGGCGGCTAAGCTCCGCAGCGAGATCGGCGGCGTAGGTATTATCCACCATTAAAATGAGCTTGCCGCGATTTTCGATAAGCGGCATTTCAATGCCGCTGTAGATATAGCCGTAGCCGGTGAAGCGTGCACCGCTGGCGGCCTCGTAGCCGGTCTTGACGATCTTGTATTCGTAGCCGGTCGCGGCGCTGACGGTGTTATCGGTGTAGCCGGTGGTTGCGGCGGGCAGAACTGCCAACGCAGTGCCCCAGTTGGCGGCGTTAAGCGTCTTGCGGAAAATAGTGTAGCCTGTCGCGCTGGAGTCCGTGGCCCACACCAGCCTGATTTGGGCCGGTGATTTTTGCACGGCGGCACTGACCTGCACACTGTAGTTGCTGGTATTGACCGCCTGGGCAGTTTGGATGCTAAATGCGAGTGAAAGTCCTGCAATAAATAACGCCAGCGGCGCCGCTAGTCGAGCAGTCATGCATGTCCCCCTTATGGAAGGTTTGAATGAAATTAAAAAACTGAATACGAATAAAGCGTATGAAGGGATTTTTTTACTGCTTATGTGCGGCCTGGCTTTTTCATCCCTACTTACAATGGCCTTTGTTGTAAGTGTCTGCGACTGTCCTGCGGTGTTTGTTATCGCAAGATGTATGCCATTGTGAATATTTAACAATTTTAGCGGGCGCTAAATAACTGTGGCGTAGGCTGCAGAGTTAGCCATACTGGGCGTTACAGGGGATGAGCTGGAATAAGTCTTGGCGGCGCGGTGAACGGACAAGGAAAAAAATTATGGGGGCATAAGCCGGCGTTAGCGCGTATTTTTGGTCAAAAACTAATAAAAAATGTCAGTCGCGCTGAGCAAATCCTTGAATAAGCCCCCTACTGCGGTGGTGGGCCTTGCAATAATTTGTGTTGTCTGTAACCTAGCCGCCATGTTAATTAAGTTCACCAAGATGCATGGCCTGGGCAATGATTTTGTGGTCATCGATGCCATCAATCAGCCTATTGCCCTGACGGCAGATCAAATACGCTTCATCGCTGATCGCCGTTTAGGCGTGGGCTGCGATCAGGTCTTGCTGGTGGAAAGCCCACGCCATGCGGGAGTGGATTTCGCTTATCGGATTTATAATGCCGATGGCAGCGAAGTAGAGCAGTGCGGTAATGGTGCGCGTTGCTTTGCGCGATTTGTTTGGGATGAGGGACTCAGCAAGAAGACCGAACTAACAGTAGAGACTATCAGCGGTATTATCCGTCCGCGCATAGAGGCGGATGGGCAGGTCAGCGTAAACATGGGCGCTCCGAATACACGTCCGCAGGATATCCCTTTTGTGGCGGAGAGCGAGGCACTCAGTTATGCTGTGCAGGTGGCAGGGCAGAGCGTTGAGATGAGCGTGGTCTCGATGGGGAATCCGCACGCCGTATTGCAGGTGGACGATGTAACGCGCGCGCCGGTGGAGACCCTCGGCCCGCTGCTGGAGGTACATGAGCGATTCCCGGCGCGGGTTAATGTGGGGTTTATGGAAGTGGTAGACCGCGGACATATCCGCCTGCGCGTTTATGAGCGCGGCACGGGGGAGACCTTGGCCTGCGGCACCGGCGCCTGCGCCGCAGTAGTGGTCGGACGCCGGCAAGGCATACTGAGTGAACAGGTAATGGTGGATCTGCCGGGGGGGAGTCTCCTGGTGCGTTGGGCAGGGGAGGGGGAACCGGTATGGATGACCGGTCCGGCGACCCGCGTATATGAAGGCCAAATCCAATTATGACAATACAACAGAACCAAGACCTACTCGACCAAGTGGATGAAAAAGACGTTGTCGCATACCTGCGCAACCACCCGGATTTTTTTGTGGCGCACAGCCATCTGCTCATCGATCTGACCGTGCCCCATGCCAGCGGCAAGGCGGTGTCGCTCATCGAACGCCAGGTCTCGGTGCTGCGTGATCAAAACCGCCAATTGCGGCGCGAATTAATGGATCTGGTGCAGATCGCGCGTGAAAATGACCGCCTGAATGAACGCCTGCAACGCCTCACCGTAGCGCTCATGGAAACCCATAATCTTAGCGACATCTTTTTTACCCTGCACGATGCCTTACGTAACGACTTCAATGCAGACATCGTCACCGTGCGGCTTTTCTTGCCGCCGCAATCTGCTGCTACCGAATCGAATGAACTGGTGGCCCTCGCGTTCAGCGATCCCGCCAAAGACGGGTTGACGGTATTCAAAAAAATTCTGGATGCCGGCAAGCCAGTATGCGGGCGCTTAACGCCCGCGCAATTACACTATTTGTTTAAAGACAAGGCCGGCGAGATTGCCTCCGCGGCGCTGGTCCCGATTACCCGGCAGACGCAGCGCACCAAGGCAGACGAAGATCTTAATAAAACCAATATGCATCTTAATATGGCCAGCGATGATTGCTTTGGTATGCTGGCCATCGGCAGCCTCGACGGCGAGCGTTTCCACCCGGCCATGGGCACGCTGTTTCTTACCTACATGAGCGCCATCATCGGACGCGCGGTAATGCCTTATCTGAAACAAGCTGCGCCGGCGGGGGCATAACGCATACACGGCGATGCGCGAGGCCGAACTGCTCTGGCTGGAAAAATTTTTTACCCATCTCCACAACGAGCGTGGCTGTTCCCCGCTAACGTTGGAAAATTATCGCCGTGACTTGGCCAAGCTGGTGGCCTTCGCGCAACAATCTCAGCTCGACGCCTGGCGCAATATAACCGGCCACCAAATCCGCAGTCTTGTTAGTGCGCAGCACCGCCAAGGGCTGGTCGGCAGCAGCATTCGACGTCATTTATCCGCCGTGCGTTCCTTCTACAATTACTTGCTGCGCGAAGGCGCGGCCGGTCACAATCCCGCCATCGGCATCGCCGTTCCCAAATCGCCGCGCAAGCTGCCTAGCACCCTGGATGTAGATCAAGTCGGGCGCTTACTCGGCATCCATGCCGAAGATGTGCTGGCCTGGCGTGACCGCGCCATGCTGGAACTGGTGTATTCCTCAGGCTTACGCCTCGCTGAATTGGTGGGGCTTAACCTGGGCGATGTCGATCTCGCCGATGCAACCGTGCGCGTCACCGGCAAGGGTAGCAAGACGCGGGTGATCCCAGTGGGGCGCTACGCGCTCGCGGCGCTGCAGGATTGGCTGGACCGGCGCGTGCAATTAGCTGGCGCGAGCCAGCCAGCCTTGTTCGTGGGCCGGCGCGGTCAGCGCCTCACGCCCCGCGCGGTGCAATTGCGCTTGCGCGAGTGGTCATTAAAACAGGGCCTGGATAGCGCCGTGCACCCGCATCAGTTGCGCCACTCCTTTGCCAGTCACTTGCTGGAATCGAGCGGCGATCTGCGCGCGGTACAGGAGTTGCTGGGGCATGCCGATATCTCCACCACGCAAATCTATACCCATCTGGATTTTCAGCACCTGGCCAAGGTCTACGATCAGGCGCACCCGCGTGCGCGTAAAGGCAGAGAAAAGATACAAGATACAAGATACAAGGTAAAAGGCGGAGGATAGGAATATTAAAGAGTAATGCTCTTGTCGTGGATTTTTTACTTTCCTCTTTCCCCTTGTATCTTTACTCTGTATCTATGCGCAAACTCCCCGCCACCGTTGTCCTATTAGGCTTTGTGAGCCTGTTAAACGATGTCGCCAGCGACATGATCATGCCGCTACTGCCGGTATTTTTATCGGTCACCCTCGGCGCGGGGCCGGCGATTATCGGTTTAATCGAGGGCGTGGCGGAGGCAACCGCCAGTTTATTAAAGCTTTGGTCGGGGCGTTTAGGTGATCGGGGCATAGGCCATAAACGATTGGCCGTGGTGGGCTACAGCCTGTCTAACCTGGTGAGGCCTTGCCTCGGAATAGCCTCGTCGTGGGGCGCGGTGATGTTTATCCGCTTTACCGATCGCATCGGTAAAGGCATCCGTACCGCGCCGCGCGACGCCTTGCTATCGGCCTCCGTTGATACCCGTTTGCGCGGGCGGGCATTCGGCCTGCATCGCAGCATGGATCATAGCGGGGCGTTGATCGGCCCGTTGCTGGCCAGTGGTCTATTGGCGCTCGGCCTCTCCATGCAGCAGGTCTTTCTGGCCTCGGTGGTGCCGGGCGCACTGGCGGTAATTTTATTAATGGTGGGCTTGCGCGCCGTGCCTGTACCCCATGAGCAGGTAACGCTGCCGCCGCTGCGCTGGTCGTTGTTGCATCCGCGCCTGCGCGCCATGGTCATTGCGGCGGGCAGCCTCGCCTTGGTCACCGTGCCGGATGCCTTCCTGCTGCTGTGGTTAAGCAAGAGCGGCATTAGTGTATTTTGGATCCCGCTCATCTGGGCGGCGGCGCACGGCGTGCGTGCCTTGGTGGCGCTGCCGGGCGGGCATTGGTCGGATCATTACGGGCGTGTCCCGGTGCTGTTAGCCGGCTGGACGGCGCGCGCCGTGCTGCTGCTCTGCGTGCCCTTCGTGCACGGCTGGGTGGCGGTCGTCATACTATTTTTCCTGTATGCCGGCGCGACTGCCAGCAGCGAGGGCGCCGAGCGTGCGGTGATCGGTGATTTTGCCGACAAGGCAGCCCAGGGCACGGCATTCGGCCTCTATAATATGGTGGTGGGCATCTTCGCCTTGCCTGGCGCGTTGTGGTTTGGCGTGGTGTGGGAGGGGTTTGGAATGACCAGTGCCTTCGTACTTTCCGCCTTGCTGACCATGGTAATTGCTGTTGTCTTGGCGAGTCTGGCGCGCAAAACCCCTGCCGTTAACGAATAAGCATTAGAGTGCCTTTAAAAATGCGTCTTTATGTCTTTATGCGGCGTTGGAATGCTGCTCGAAATGCTCATGAGGTACATCCGTGTACCTCACCCTTACGGGCCGCCTTACGGCGGTGCCATTCGGCTATCCTGTCGAATGGTCATGTACTGGCGTGTACACTGTGCCGTGCATGGATGCACCAATGTCGCGGGCGCAGGGATGCGCGGGAGCGACCGCTTTCTCGCAGCATTCCGCCTGGCCTAAAGCCAAAATCCACTATTTTTAGAGGCACCCATAAGAGTTAGGCAATGGAATTTTTCGATCTCAAGCCGGCATTAGATTGGATTATGGCGCACCCGCATTGGTCGGGCACGGCGGTGTTTGTTATTTCGCTGGCGGAATCGCTGGCCATCGTCGGTTTATTTATTCCCGGCACGATAGTGATGTTTGGCGTGGGCGCGCTGGTGGCCGCCGGCGCATTGGGCTTATGGGCCACCCTGGGCCTTGCCGTTGCCGGGGCGGTGGTGGGCGACGGCATTAGCTACTGGCTGGGCTATCACTATCACGAACAACTGCGCGTGATGTGGCCGTTTAGCCGTTATCCGCAATTGCTGGCGCGCGGCGAGACCTACTTTCATCGCCATGGCGGCAAGAGTGTCTTGCTGGGGCGTTTCGTAGGGCCGGTGCGGCCCATTATCCCGGTGGTCGCGGGTATGCTGGGCATGTCGCCGCTGCGATTTTTGGTGGTCAATGTATTGTCCGCGCTGGGCTGGGCGCCCGCTTATATCCTGCCCGGCGTGGTGTTTGGCGCCTCCTTGGGGCTGGCCTCGGCGGTAGCCTCGCGCCTCGCAGTGCTGGTAGTGGGGCTGCTCGTGGTGCTTTGGCTCAGCATCTGGGGGGTGCGCGCCATCATCCGCCTGCTACAGCCCCATGCCGAAGACATGGCCACCCGCGTGCTGGCCTGGAGCCGCGCGCATCGGGTGCTGGGCGGGATTACCGCTGCGCTGGTCGACCCCTATCATCCCGAATCGCGCGGTCTGATGATCTGGGCAGGCATCCTGGTGTTGGCGGCCTGGCTGTTCCTCGGCATCTTAGAAGATGGGGTGAGCGGCGATCCCCTGGTGCGCATCGACAGTGTCGTTTATCACATCCTGCAGGGCTTGCGCACGCCCTGGGCCGACCAGGTCATGGTGCTGTTCACCGAGCTGGGCGACGTGCCCGTTATCCTGTCCGTGGTGCTCGCCGTATTCCTGGTGCTGGCGTGGCAGCGCAACTGGCATGCCGTCACCCACTGGGTTGCCGCGGTTGCCTTCGGCGCATTATTGACCTTGGCCCTGAAGCAGGTGTTGCATACGCCGCGCCCGGTGAGCCTGTATCAGGAAATTGCAGCATATGGTTTTCCCAGCGTGCACGTCACCATGGCCATGGTGATCTACGGATTTCTGGCCGTGCTCATCGCGCGCAGTTTGTCCGCGCCCTACCGCTGGGTACCCTACGCCGTGGCCAGTACTCTCATTATCGCCATCGCGCTGTCGCGTTTGTATCTGGGCGCCCACTGGCTGTCCGACGTGCTGGGCGGGCTCATCCTCGGACTGGCCTGGGTAGCCTTGCTGGGTATCGCCTATGGGCGGCATCTGCTGCGCGCCTTGCCGGCGCGCTTACTTTCTGCGGTAGCCCTGTTTACTTTTATAGTGGCCGGAAGCTGGCATGTGAGTGAACAGCACGGGGAGGATCTGGAGCGTTATGCCGTCAAACACCCCATCCAGGCCATCAACGCCCAAGCATGGTGGGAACACGATTGGCAAGACCTGCCGGCCTATCGCATAGACGTACAAGGCCTGTTGAAACAGCCGCTCACCGTGCAGTGGGCGGGAAGCCTGAGCGATATACGCAGCCACCTGGAGGCGCATGGCTGGCGATCACCCGTCGCCATTAATTTTGCCAGCGCCCTGCAATGGTTGGCGCCCACCCCCGAACTTAGCCAACTCCCGGTGCTGCCGCAGGTGCACGATGGCCGTCATGAGACCTTGTTAATGGTACATTCGTTACCGGTCAACTCCAATCAGGAGGGCAAGCAGTTGGTGCTGCGGCTGTGGTCTGCCGACACAGTGCTGCGCAACGGCGTCACGCAGGTGCGTGCCGGCTCGCAACAGTCCGGCCTTGGCAGTGGGGCGCCGTTATGGATCGGTAACGTCACGCGCCAGCATTTGGGTCACCCGCTGCCGGTGATTACACTGGCGCGCAGCGAGGCCGAGGTGAACGTGCCGGCGGATCAGCTACAGGCCGTGCTGGAGGGCTTGGTGTGGAAATTAGTCAGGCGCGACTTTGGGGTTGCCGCCACGCCCGCCAATTGGAATGGCGATGTATTATTGCTGCGCCAAACCCCCGCGCAAGCGGCGTCACATCAGAAGACTGAGAACAGAAGACGGAAGACGGAAGGGAAATCCGTCAACTAAAGACAGCGAACTGCGTCGCTACTGTCCACTGTTTACTGCCTACCCGTCTGTCCGCAATAAGTCCCTTCGTAGCGTGCGCCACGCGCACGAATGGGCAAAGAAAATTTGAATCGCGCGCATGGCGCACGTTACCTTGCTGATCGAGGCAGTCGGATGACAATGAAAAACAAGGGTTTTATCGAGCGGCTGGGTTTCGCCTGGAGCGGCCTGCGCATGGCGTGGAGACGGGAGCGCAGTCTACGCATCCAAACGGGCGTTGCCTTAGCCGCTATGCTGGCGCTGCTGGTGTTGCGACCGGCATTAATCTGGTGGGCCTTGCTGGGGCTCATGATCAGCCTGGTGCTGGCCGCGGAATTGATTAACACCGCGCTGGAAGAACTCACCGACCATTTGCACCCTGAGTTGCACCCACGCATTAAATTTGTGAAGGATTGCGCGGCGGCGGCGGTGCTAGTGCTCAGTATCGGAGCGCTGTGGGTGGGCGGATTGATGGTGCTCTCGGTGTTTTAGACGGGTAATGGGTGATGGGTGATGAGCGTGTTCCTCCGTAGCGTGCGCTGTGCGCGCGATCCAAATTTTCTTTGCTGATTCGTGCGCACAGCGCACGCT
>DATECT010000116.1:0-10710 GCA_035286765.1 Gammaproteobacteria bacterium | reverse complement strand
TGATCGGCGCGAAATGGGCGCTGGGCGCCGGCTTATTGGCCAGTTTAAATGTGACGCTCAATACCCACGCCTTGCTGCGCGCCAAACAGGCGCTAGTGGCTTTGTGGTGGGATGCGGACGGGCAATGGACGCTGCGCGAGGTCGGCGGGAGGGAGTTTGTCGCCCGTCTCGTGCCGGGCAGTTATGTGACGGCCAGCCTTATTATCCTCACCTTTGATGCCGTGGCTGAGGATGCCCAGGGCAGGCTGGCCGCTGTATTCAAGCGCTGGAGACACCGCTCCCTGGTACTCATGCCGGACAGCCTGGAGGCCGCGCAATTAAGACAGTTACGCGTGCGGCTGCGTTATTCCATTACCTCCGATCCCGAATAATTGGGCGGCGTGAGGATGGTATTGGCCGGGGGCTTGCTGTTGTCGGGCTGCGGGTAATCCAGGGTGTAATGCAGCCCGCGGCTCTCCTTGCGTGCGAGCGCGGAGCGTATGATTAGATCGGCCACCAGGGTAAGGTTGCGCAACTCCAGCAGATCATTGGTAACACAGAAATTACCGTAGTATTCGGTGATCTCGTTCTGTAATAATTCCACGCGCCGCTTGGCCCGTTGCAGGCGCTTGCCGGTGCGCACAATGCCCACGTAGTCCCACATGAAGCGGCGCAACTCGTCCCAGTTATGGGCGACCACCACCTCTTCATCGGAGTCGGTCACACGGCTCTCATCCCACTCCGGCAGATCGGGCGGCAGTGGTGCCTGGACCAGCGCCGCGTTGATATCCGCGCTCGCCGAGGCGGCAAATACCATGCACTCCAGCAAGGAATTGCTGGCCATGCGATTGGCCCCGTGCAGGCCGGTGAAGGCTACCTCGCCGATGGCATAGAGCCCCGCGATGTCGGTGCGTCCGCGATAGTCGGTCATTACGCCGCCGCAGGTATAGTGGGCAGCGGGCACCACCGGGATAGGTCCTTGGGTAAGGTCATAGCCGAACTCCAGGCAGCGTGCATAGACGTTAGGGAAGTGGCGCTTGATAAAGTCGGCGGGTTTGTGGCTGATATCCAGATAGATGCACGGCGCGCCCAGGCGTTTCATTTCATGGTCTATGGCGCGCGCCACGATGTCGCGCGGGGCCAGTTCGCCGCGCGCGTCGAACTTGTGCATAAACGGACTGCCGTCGGGCAGTAACAAGCGCCCGCCCTCGCCGCGCACGGCCTCGGTCACCAAAAAAGACTTTGCCTGCGGATGGTACAGGCAAGTGGGGTGAAATTGAATAAACTCCATGTTGGCGATGCGGCAACCGGCGCGCCAGGCCATGGCGATGCCGTCGCCGGTGGACACGTCCGGGTTGCTGGTATACAGATAAACCTTGCCGGCGCCGCCGGTGGCCACCACTACGAAGCGCGCGCGGAATACCTCGACCTGTTTAGTGGTGCGGTCGAAGACATAGGCGCCGAGGCAGCGCTCAGGCGTATCCGGCGTCGAGCTTAACTGCCGCGCCAGCTTGCTGGAGGTGATGAGGTCCACGGCGATATGCTGCTCGAATAGCTCAATATTGGGATGGCTGCGCACCTGCTGTTCAAGCGTGGTCTCTATGGCCCGCCCTGTGGCATCGGCGGCATGCACAATGCGTCGATGGCTGTGACCGGCCTCCAGGCCGAGGTGGTAATCTACGCCGCCATTGCCGGTTTCCTGGGTAAATGGCACGCCATGCTCAATCAGCCACTCGATGCTTTGTTTGCCGTGCTCGACGGTAAAGCGCACGATCTCCGCATCGCACAGACCCGCCCCGGCGATTAGGGTATCTTCGATATGGGAGGCAATCGAATCGCCCTTGCCCAGCACAGCGGAGATGCCGCCCTGAGCATACAGGCTGGAGCCTTCGGTTAACGGCCCCTTGGTGACCACCTGAATATGGGCCGCCGGTGCCAGCCGCAAGGCCAGGCTTAAACCCGCCGCGCCGCTGCCGATAATCAAGACATCAGCGTAATGTTGCATGCGTGCACGGTCCGGCTATGAGATAGCATGAAGTTGAATGGGTGAACGTAACAAAACTGCTACAGCGCCGGGAGCGCCGCTTGAATAATCCTCGATATATGCCCACGCAAATTAATGGAGTGTTATAATTATAGAATTGGCCAAGGTTGGCTAAAGATGGGTTTAAGTTCATAATCGCACTGTCGTTTTGGTTATAAATCTGCATATAATCTCATTAAGCGGGCTGCCGGAAGGCGGTCTGCAAGTCTTGTCACACATAACCGGTATTACCCACGGCCTAAGTGACCGGGCGAATACACGATCCGCCACAGCAGCCTCGGCCGCATGCCCTAGCATGAGCAGTAGCATGGCAGGTACGCTCGGTTAGTGCCCATATATGGGTGAAATATTTGAAGTCAGGCACAAAACGGTTTCTAAACCCAACGATTTTGCCAAGTTGTGAGTGAAAAGGCTACGAAACTCTGGTTTTTTAGCATTCTGTTGGCTGCCTACAGCGAACTATATTTAACTCTTAATGTCTATTGCAGTGCAAAGGAGTGCCCATTGTGAAAGGGAAAACCCGGATGGGTGAGCATAGCATCGATCAGGAACTGGTTGAGCGTGTTCAGAAGGGTGAAAAAAAGGCATTCGATATCCTGGTGCTGAAATATCAGCATAAGCTGGTAAAGCTGATATCGCGTTATATTCGGGATTCCAGCGAGGTACAGGACGTAGCTCAGGAATCGTTTATAAAGGCCTACCGGGCATTGCCAAACTTTCGCGGCGAAAGCGCCTTCTATACTTGGCTATACCGTATCGCAATCAATACGGCCAAGAATTATCTGGTGGCCCAGGGGCGCCGTCCTCCCGATGGCGACATCGATGTCGTCGAGGCGGAGCAATACAGCGGCGAATCCGTATTAAAAGATTACGCTACCCCGGAACATGTATTGTTGCGCGACGATATTGAAAAAACCGTCTACCGGGTAATCCGGCAATTACCGGAAGATTTACGCATGGCCATAACCTTGCGCGAATTGGAAGGTCTAAGTTATGAGGAAATTGCCGAGGCCATGGCCTGTCCGGTAGGTACGGTGCGTTCGCGTATTTTCAGGGCGCGCGAGGCCATCGATAATAAGCTTAAACCCTTGTTGGAAACGAGTTGATATTTTTTTAAGTAGGTGAACGACCATGATCACGAAAACAGATGAGTATTGCAGTATCCCCGAAACCGTCAGCGGGCATCACGTTTCAGCACTGATGGACGGGGAACTGGCAGGAAGCGAAACCGGGCCATTTATTAGCACGCTCCAACAAGACTCCGAACTCCGAAAAACCTGGGAACGCTATCATCTGATTCGAGAAGTATTACGTGATAATTTACCGCAAAAACTAGAGCACCAGGTCGGTGCAAATGTAATAGCAGCGCTCGCCAGTGAACCACTCCACTTCATGCCCCGCGCAGCAAGACTGCAGTCCAAGTTCAAGACCCTTGCGCCGGCATTAAAACAAGTTAGCGGATTAGCCATAGCCGCCTCCGTCACGGCGGTGGCCATTCTGAGCGTGCAAACGGCCTGGCAGCCGACGGTCAACAATGCTCAAGTCGCACTCAATCAGCCCGCCGCCCAAATCCAGCCTGTTATAGATGAATTAGCTCAGGCTGCCGTACGACCCCCCATCGCAAATGTTAATGGGAACGTGCTTATTCCCTCTGCACCCATGCAAGACCCCATGGGCGAATACGCCCAAGCGGCGGCTGGTTTCCAGTTAAACCTGGCCGAACCCGGGCCTGCCTTTGAGACTAAACTAAACCATTACCTCACTAATCATAATGAGTACGCGCTACCTGCCGACGTGCAAGGCATGCTCCCTTACGCCAGAATTGTAGGCTACGACCCGGCAGAATGAGATTGTGCCGATGAGCGCGTCATATTTGGGTGAAAGCCTGAAGGGGATCTTTGTGCAGGTGTTGCAACGCTAACATGCAGTCAAACCGGATTACCTTCAGCTCATGCTCAGCCGTCGCCCCCGCTAAGACGGCTATACTCTCTTTATTAGCCCTGCTTTCGGTGCTTTCCTCGCTGGCCCAGGCCGACGACAGTGCCGCCTATGAGTGGCTGGGGAAAATGTCGCGCGCCGCGCATGAGCTTAATTACGAAGGCACCTTTGTATACCTGCACGATAAGCAGTTGGGATCGGTGCGCATCACCCACACGGTTGATGCGCGCGGCGAACGTGAGCATCTGGTTGCGCTGAACGGTGCAGGGCGCGAGGTGATCCGTGACGGCAGCAACGTCACCTGCATACTGCCCGGCAGCTCGGCGGCGATCGCACGCACCCATTCCCGAAAATCCTTTCCGGGCGCTGTGTCCGACAGCATCGGCGAGCTGGGCAAATATTACAGTTTCTCCTTGGCGGGACAGGAACGCGTAGCCGGCAGACCGTCGCAGCGCATCATTGTCAGGCCGAAAGACAGCTATCGTTATGGCTACCATTTATCGCTGGACCAAGAGACCGCCTTATTGCTGAAGGCGGATATGGTAAATGAAAGGCAGACACCGCTCGAGCAGGTCATGTTCACCACCATTAATCTGAACCCCCGCTCCGCAGCGGCGCAGTCCGGCGCGGATGATGAGGCACAGCAGGACGCCGAGGGTTCGGAGAACAAACCGGCGATGACTACCATCCAGGAACGCGAGATATCCATCCCTATCACAACTGATAAAGAGTGGAAGGTAAATTGGCTGCCCGAGGGGTTTCAGATAGTTGAGCATAATAAATATTTGATGCCGCGCAGCAATGCGCCGGTTGAGCATATGGTATTCAGCGATGGCTTGGCCTCGGTCTCGGTATTCATTGAAAAATTCGATCCCGGCGTGAAGCTGGAAGGGGCTTCACGCAAGGGAGCGGTTAATGCCTACGGCACGGTCATTCATGAGCATCAAGTTACCGTGATGGGCGAAGTGCCGCAAAACGCCGTGAAATTGATCGGGCAGGCGGTGCGGCATGAGGATGGACGGTGATCGAAGAAACGGCCCAGGTGGTGGAACTCCAGGATGACGTGGCCTGGGTGGAAACCCAGCGCAAAACCACCTGCGGTGCTTGCTCCGCCAATAAAGGCTGCGGAACGGCAACCTTGGCAAAGATCCTGGGCGCGCGGCGCGCGCGCATCCGCGTGATCAACACACTGAATGCGCGCGTGGGCGATAGGGTTATCATCGGTCTGCAAGAAAACGCATTGGTGCTGGGCTCGCTGGCGATCTATGCAATGCCGCTGGCGGCCATGCTCGCCGCCGGATTGTTGGGCGAGGCCATCAACGCGCGCTTTGAGTTCACCCAGACAGAGGGTTTGAACATCCTGTTCGGGTTGGGTGGATTGGCGGGCGGTTTTGCCTGGGTGCGCCGTTACGCCGCCAAAATTAGTAAAGATGCGCGCTATCAGCCGGCGATCTTGCGTTTTGATGCGGGTGTGCTAATACAGCCCCGTAATAACAATAATTCAATTGTAGTTTAATGCACTTAAATGGATTAGGAGTCATCATGAAATCGCTTAATTTCGCCCCCTTATTATTCTGGCGCAGCGCGGGGCCCGTGCTATTTTTATGGCTACTGTTCGCGGCTATGCCCGCGCAGGCACAATTGCCGGATTTCACCGTATTGGTAGAGCAAAACAGCCCGGCAGTGGTGAATATCAGTACTACTCAAAAGATCAAGCGCTCCATGAATCGTCTGCCGCCGGGCATGGATATCCCTAATTTGCCGGAAGACAGCCCGTTTAACGACTTGTTCAAGCATTTCTTCGGCGACGGCGAGGGCGGCGGTCCACCGCAGGAGTTTGATGCGCAATCACTAGGGTCCGGCTTTATTATCTCGCCGGAAGGTTATGTGCTGACCAATAATCATGTGGTCAAAAATGCCGACAAGATATTGGTGCGCCTGAGCGACCGGCGCGAATTCGTGGCCCAGGTAGTGGGCACCGACGAGCGCAGCGATATCGCGCTGTTAAAGATCAAGGCCGATCACCTGCCGGTGGTAAAGTTGGGCAACTCCAACGATCTCAAGGTGGGTGAGTGGGTGTTTGCCATCGGTTCGCCATTCGGCTTCGACCATTCGGCAACGGCGGGCATCATCAGCGCCATCGGGCGCAGCCTGCCCACCGAAAGCTACGTGCCCTTCATCCAAACCGACGTGGCCATTAATCCGGGCAATTCCGGCGGCCCGCTGTTCAATCTGAACGGCGAAGTGATCGGCATCAACTCACAGATCTTCAGCCGCACCGGCGGCTTCATGGGGCTGTCTTTTGCCATCCCCATGGACGTGGCAATGGATGTCACGGAGCAATTGAAGACCAAAGGCCGCGTTACCCGCGGTTGGCTGGGTATTCTGATCCAGGATGTCACCAGCGACTTGGCGGAATCGTTCGGCATGTCCAGCCCCGAGGGTGCCTTGGTGGCCCGGATATTGCCCGATAGCCCCGCCCATAAGGCCGGCATTCAAGTAGGCGACGTGGTTGTCGAGTACGACGGCAAACCGATAGTGGAATCGTCTAGCCTTCCGAAGCTGGTGGGCCGGACCAAGATCGGCACGGAGGTCCCGCTAAAAATTATCCGTAAAGGCAAGGCGCAAAACATAGCCATAAAAATTGAGGAGTTGCCGAAGGAAGAAGAGGTAAAGCTGTCCGAGGTGGCGCCTAAGGCCGCGGCAGACAATAGACTGGCCATCGTGGTGACGGAACTCACCCCCGATCAGCGTAAGCAGTTGGAGGTGAAGAGCGGCGTCCTCGTGCAGCAGGTGAATAATGGCCCTGCGATGAAGGCCGGTATCCAGCGCGGCGACGTGCTGCTCTCCATCAACAATGTGGACATCGACAGCACCGAGCGCTTTAACAATGTAGTGAAGGAATTGCCCACCGATAAGCCCGTGCCGATACTAGTGCAACGCGGCAACGGTTCGCTATTCCTGGCGTTGAAGATCGGTAAAGACGAGCAAAATAACTAGCTGAAAAAATCCCCCCTTGCCCCCCTTTTGCAAAGGGGGGTTATTCATCACTCGCTCCTTATCTAAAGGGGGGATTTGTGTGGCAGCCACCCCCCCCTTTAACAAGGAAGGGTGGGGAGATTCAGCAGCCTATGCCCCCCCTTTAACAAAGGGGGGTTGGGGGGATTTCACGGATTTCATGAACAGCGCCCTGCTGCTCATGTGAAGATATTACCCGCAAGCGCCCTAATAGCTGTCCCATCCGCGTCGGCGCATCCTCCGTAATCGCACTGTCCCAGTCCATCTGGTTAGGCCCAAATAACACAATCACGGTGGAGCCCATATTGAAGCGTCCCAGCTCTTGGCCGCGCTCGAGTATGATGGGCGACCCTGCTTCCTGCCGCCGGTAGTCCCACGTGTGAACGGAGCGGCCATAGGGCGGCGTGATCGTGCCTTCCCATACCGTCTCCATGCTGCCCACAAAGAGCGCGCCCACCAAGATCACCGCCATCGGGCCGGCCTCGGTATCGAAAATCGTAATCACCCGTTCGTTGCGCGCAAACAGGCGCGGCACCGCGCGTGCGGTGCGCGTATTGACGCTGAATAATCGCCCTGGCACATACGTCATATCGCACAACTGTCCGCGCAAGGGCATATGAATACGGTGATAGTCCTTGGGGGCTAGATAAAGCGTGGCGAAACGGCCGTTTTTAAACGGCGCGGCCCGTGCCACCGGCCCGCCCAGCAAGCGCTCTAAG
Organism: Gammaproteobacteria bacterium; assembly: GCA_035286765.1. Classification (GTDB taxonomy): domain Bacteria; phylum Pseudomonadota; class Gammaproteobacteria; order SURF-13; family SURF-13; genus DATECT01. Next base: position 3,012 of record DATECT010000116.1, on the reverse strand, counting down.
GTATAAGAGTGGCCTTTGGCTTGAAAAAGCGTGCTTTCACTAATTTTCCCTGCTTGGCTTACTGTGCCGTCCACCGGACAGGCAATCTCGCCTGCGCCGCTTACCACGGGGCGCGCGGTGCTGTGCAGGGCGCGCGTAAAAAAGCTATTGAAGGTGGGATATTGGATAGGATCAGGCTGAAGCGCGATACCCATATCCACCTGATAACGGCGGATGAACCAGCGGATTTGCCAATTTTTCCAGGGCTGCCAACGGACACGGGTGAGCAGGTACATCAGACGCGACAATAAATGTTGCGGCAGCAGATATTGCGGCAGGGTTTTTAGGTAGTCGGTCATGAATAATAAGTAATGGGTGATGGGTGATGGGTAATGTGTGAACAGTGATGAGTGATGATGGGTGATGAGTTTTTGTTTTTACCCATTACCGCTTACCATTCACTGTTTTTTAGGACGAAATGCAACGAGTACCTCGGGCCGTGTTTCCAAATAAGGGCCTTCGATGAGGTCTATGCAGTAAGGCACCGCTGGAAACACCGCCCGCAGGCAATCGGCAATGGCGGCGGGTTTGCCCGGCAGATTAATAATCAACGTGCTGCCGCGTGTCCCGGCGATTTGGCGCGACAAGATCGCGGTCGGAACCGATTTCAACGACACCGCGCGCATCTGCTCGCCAAAACCGTCCAATATTTTATCACACACGGCGCGCGTCGCCTCCGGTGTGATATCGCGCCGCGCCGGGCCGGTGCCGCCGGTGGTCACCACCAGGCAACAGCCTTGCGCATCGCATAAATCTTTCAGGGTTTCCTCAATAAGAGGTTGCTCGTCCGGGATCACGCAGCATAATGCCTCCCACGGCGTGGTGAGGATGTTCTGCAACTCGGCGCGTATCGCCGGGCCGCTCAAGTCTTGATACTCGCCACGGCTGGCGCGGTCCGAGACCGTGATAATGCCGATGCGGACGGTATTATTTTCCATTGATTGATGTCCTGGTAATAATGGGGCTTGAATCCGGCATATCTCGCAATATACCACTTTGTCTTAGCCGCTCTATATCCTCGGGCCGGTCTACATCCCACTGCGTAGTAAGTTCATGGCAGCGCCAGTGCAGTTGGGCGAGGCGCTCGCGTGTAATGCGTAATACCTCTGCGCTACCCCAGCCGATATTTTCAAACAGGCTTGCGTTGAATAGGCGCAGCCCAAGCAATACATAGCCACCGTCCTCGGCGGGGCCAATAACGGCATCATAGCCCTCCCTGAGGGCGGTGAGCGCCTGGTCCAGGTCATGCCGGGTCAGGGCAGGACAGTCTGTGCCGATAATGACGGCGTAGCGGCAATCCTGCAATGTTTCTTTAAAGGCCTCGGCCATGCGCGCGCCTAAGTCGTCGCCTTGTTGTTGATGCAGCGTAACAGCAAAGTGATCTTGGCAGCTTTGGAAGAAAGGATGCTCGATAGCCGGCGCACACCACAGTTGCACCGGGCAGAGTTGTGCGGCCGCCGCTGTGCTAATACTTTGCCACGCTAACTGCTGATGTAGCTGGGTTGCGCCCTCGACGCCGAGGTGGGGAATAAGCCGCGTTTTTACCTGATGAGGGACGGGTGCCTTGGCAAAGACGATAAGGCGCGCCTCGGGGAATTTTAAATTCATTATCATCGATAATACTGCCGGTGCAATTGTTGCGGGTCTGCGCCCAAGGCATAGGCTAAACGCAGGCGCCACATGAGTAATATAGTGCGCATAATGCCATGCTGTTCCCAGCGGCGGCTGGAGGTAATAACCCGCGCACGTAAACACAGCGGCGGCCCCAGCCGTTTAAGCGCGCGGCTTAACGCAATATCCTCCATGAGCGGAATGCTTGGAAAGCCGCCCACCTTATTAAACCAAGCACGGCTTACGAAAATTGCCTGGTCGCCGGTGGCGATACTCGTAAGGCGCGAACGCCAATTCATCAGTTGCTCCACTACGCGCAATAGCGGGTGGCGGCCTGATAAACGCACGTCAAATCGTCCCCACTCCGTGTGAGTTTGTTGCAGCCCCTCGCTAATCAATTGGTCGGCATGGGTCGGCAATAGTGAGTCCGCATGCAGAAATAGCAGGATTTCACCGCTCGCCGCGCGGGCGCCGGCATTCATTTGCTCGGCGCGGCCACGCCCGGTGCGCAGCACATGGTCGGCCCAGGGGCGGGCCAGCTCGGGGGTGCCGTCTTGGCTGTCACCGTCCGCCACGATTACCTCCCGTCCCGTTTGGCGCAGAGGCTGTAGTGCCCGCAGCGTGGGGATGATGGCCGCCGCTTCATTAAAAGTGGGAATAATGATCGACAGAGGGGTGGATGGCGCCTGCACAGCGTTATGTTACCTGTAAAAGGCAGGCTACGGGAGGGGGCGGTGACGGGGCAAACGGTATCCTGCTATCGCCCACTTAAAAACTCTCAATAGGTTTCTTCCGGTGGGTGCATGCGTATCCGTCTTCTTCCCAACCGATAACCGCTAGCCTACGTAGCATTCACAGGCTCAGCGATGCTAAAATAATCATTTACACAGCCGCAAAAGCCGGTGGGGCCATAGCTCAACTGGTGTGAGGCGTTGAAAACGCCGAACGCCCGGACAAGGATGGCCGGGCCGGGGTGTAGTAGACCACTGAAGTCATGCCCTGGACGGCGAAGCAGTCGTCTAATAGTGGGGCCGTAACTCAGCTGGGGTGAGCCGCCGAAGGCGGTGAACGCCTGTACACGACTGCATGGATGCGGGAGGTAGAGCAACGCAGGGAGCGGTTGCCGAGGATGTGCAGGCTGGGGTATAGAGAAATTATTGCTGTCGCGCCATGGACGGCAAAGCAACCTTTTAATGTGGGGCCGTAGCTCAGCTGGGAGAGCGTCGCGTTCGCAATGCGAAGGTCGGGAGTTCGATCCTCCTCGGCTCCACCAATTCATTTAAGCCTAACTGCACCTGTTTACTGATTTTTGTACGCCCCGGTAGCTCAGCTGGATAGAGCATCCCCCTCCTAAGGGGAAGG
>DATECT010000115.1:0-7825 GCA_035286765.1 Gammaproteobacteria bacterium | reverse complement strand
CGCGAGCCGCAAGGAATTCAATAAAATCCTGCACCTCCTTCGCCTTGTCATAAGGAAGCGCCCGCAACTGCTCCAGAATAATCTTTTCATTAACTCTGCCGGCGTTTGCCATGACCACCTCTACACACAATTGTTGCTTACGAACGATAATAGATATTGCTTTATTATGGCAGAGGTCAATCCGATAACCAACACCCAATTAAGCGACGTCAGCAGCGCCTCCACCCACCTACACCAGCCCAGGTTGAGAACTGCAGGTCAGCATCGGCAGCGGTGGGCGGCAGCCAGGTCGTCATTAGCGACGGCACCGTAAAATGATGAAGAAAATGAAAAGGTCTAACAAGACTATGCATTAAGAAGCAACGAAATGTTGATGTTGAAAAACTCCCTCTGGCAGGGGGCAATAGAATTTGGTATGTAGTGCGGCCCTTTGGATTACCCGCCGGATGGCCGGCAAATCCCTTGGTTTGGCTATTTTGGCCACGACAGCCGAGGGCGTTGCATACAGCATAGTTGACGGGTCGTTGCAAAGAAGTTATCCTTCTCATATCTTCTTAATGTCCTACTTTTGGAGGACTTGATGAAAAGCAAGGTTAGCCTTACCCTGGATGAAGACCTCTTACGTTTTGCCGAAAAAACCATGCCCGGCGAGAACCGTAGCGCCAAGGTAGAGGAGGCATTACGCCGCTTAAAACGCATCGCCGAAGAAGGGGCGATCAGAAATGAGCTTTCCAACTACTATGCCGGCTTGAGCGCTAAGGAGCGAGGGCAGGAGGAACAAGAGTTTGCCTTCTGGCGCGATCTGGGCAGCAATGTTTTATCGGACGTTGAACCATGAAGCGTGGCGAGGTTTGGGTGGTGCAACAGCCTGAATATCCGAAACCGCGGCCTGCCGTGATTTTATCCATTAATCCCATCAATGAATTGCACCCCGATGTCATCGTAGTGCCTATTACAGGAAAAGCTGCACCGCTGCGCCCGCACATCTCAGAATCGTTTCTTGATAAAGAAAGTTATGTGAAGTGTGAGACCGTAACGGCCGTTTACAAGGGACTCTTAAAGCAGAGAATAGGGATGCTGTCGGCCCGTTCCCTGGCCATTGCCGAGAAAGGCGTAAAAATTGCCTTGGGGCTAACATAGCCAAAGATGAGTTTATGAAATCTTCGTCCGTTCACAAAGGCCGTGGCGCGGTGAGCAATGCCGACGGGCGTTATGAATCACGGACGCGCGAGGTATTTGATGACGGCTGGGGCACGCTAGATGAGCCGTTGCCTTCGCTCAAGACCAGTGTGCTTCCCGACACCGCGCGCACGGTAATTTCCTACAATAAATCGCCGGACGTGGGCTTTGACCGCTCCATTAATCCCTACCGCGGTTGCGAGCACGGCTGTATTTACTGCTTCGCGCGACCCACGCACACCTATCTTGGCCTCTCAGCCGGGTTGGATTTTGAAACCAAGTTGTTTGCCAAATTCAATGCCGCAGCGCTGCTCAAGAAAGAATTAAGCAAGCCGGGCTATCAATGCCAACCCATCGCCTTGGGTATAAATACCGACGCCTACCAACCCATAGAACGCGAATTGCGCATCACCCGGCAAATCTTGGAAGTCTTGAGCAGTTGCCGTCACCCGTTGACTATCGTTACTAAATCGGCCTTGGTGGAGCGCGATATCGATTTGCTTGCACCCATGGCGGAGCAGAGTCTTGTACATGTCTATTTTTCCGTGACGACGCTTGATCGTAAATTAGCACGCACACTGGAGCCGCGCGCGGCTGCGCCGGAGCGGCGCATTGAGGCGCTGCGAAACTTGGCAGCGGCGGGCATTCCGACCGGCGTTTTGGTGGCGCCCACCATTCCGGCGCTGACCGATACCGAAATGGAATCGATTTTAGAGCGCTGCGCGGAGGCCGGCGCGCGTTCGGCGGGCTATGTATTGTTGCGTTTGCCTTTGGAGATAAAGGATTTATTCAGGGAGTGGCTGGAAACGCACGAGCCCGGCAAGGCCGAGCATGTAATGAGTTTGCTGCGCCAAGCGCATGGCGGCAAGGAATACAACGCACAATTCGGCACGCGCATGACCGGCAGCGGGGCTTACACGGAGATGATTGCACAACGGTTTAAGCTCGCTTGCAAACGCTTAGGGTTGAACAAGTATCGTAGCAGGCTTGATACCTCAAAATTTCAAGCGCCGCCCGTGTGCGAGAAGCAGCTTACCTTACTGTAAAGACGCTTTCGACTTCGAATCAACTTCAGCACTATTACCCTTACATTACACTGTATCCCCCTGTATCCCCGCTGGAGTTTATCCCTTCGGCGCTCAGGGCAGGCACCCGGCGAAGCCCAAGGGCGGGAATGGGAAAAGTCACATAGTCAGAGCATCCTTAAGTATGCAGGGATGCGCGCGCGCAGGTCCACACTTCGATGGTTCTGGCCCCCGCCTTGCGCAGCACACCGGCAAATTCTTGCAGAGTGTGGCCGGTGGTCATCACGTCGTCGACGATGGCGATGTGGCGGGCATCGATGGGCTTAATGATCTTGAACGCGCCGCGCGTATTGGCGCGGCGGTCTTTGGCGGCGAGTAGCGATTGCACGGCGGTGGGGCGGGTACGGATGCAGCTGTGTGCGTCCACAGGGATGCCCAATCTGTTGGCAATGGGCCGCGCCAGTTCCAGGGCCTGATTAAAGCCCCGCTCGCGCAGCCGGACGGTATGCAGGGGCACGGGGATGATGATCTCCGGCGGGGCGTGTCTGCACTTGTCTTGCAGGCGCGTTGCCATCAACTCGCCCAACAAGCGGGCCACATTGAGCTTGGCGTTGAATTTAAGTTGCTGGATCAGTTGGTCTACCGGGTAGGCGTAGTGAAACAGGCTGAAACTTGAATCGTACGGGGGCGGCGCCTGTTGGCATTGACCGCACAACGTTCCGGCAGGTGTCGCGACGGCGAGCGGCAGGGCGCAGCGGCCGCAGCACGGGGTGTTATACGGCAGCTCGGCCAGGCATGCATGGCACAACTCCTTCCCTGCCGCACCGGCCTCGCCGCACAGCACACAGTGGGCGGGATATAACCACGCCTCTGCCTTGGCGCGCCAGAATTTGAGCATAAGTTGCCCCCTTAGGTTGACACCCCTGTACCAGCGGTTATGATGCCTTAATAGCCACTTTTGCGGAGCACACGCGCTTGAACGGGCCGACCGGCAATCTTTTAAAAAATATCAGCAGCAGTGCCCAGCCCGTGGCTGAGCTTAGTGTAGCGGGGCGCAACGCGCCAGGCTATTCGATTCAGGCGATTGAAGAGCTGTTCAATCTACCCTTTAGTGACCTGCTGTTCCGGGCACAAACCGTTCATCGCATGCATTTTGACCCGAACGCGGTGCAGCTTTCCACCCTGCTTTCCATCAAAACCGGCGGCTGCCCGGAGGATTGCGGCTATTGTCCGCAGGCGGCGCGCTATGCAACCGGCGTGGAAACCCAGGCGCTGCTGCCGCTGGAGGCCGTGCTGGAGGCGGCCCAGGCCGCCAAGGCTAACGGCGCCAGGCGCTTTTGCATGGGCGCGGCCTGGCGCGGTCCCAAACAGAAAGACCTCGACGCGGTGGTGGAAATGGTCAAGGCGGTGCGTGAATTGGGCCTGGAGACCTGCGCCACGCTGGGCATGCTGAAGGAGGGGCAGGCCGAGCAATTGAAAGAGGCCGGTTTGGATTACTACAACCACAACCTCGATACCGCACCGGAATTCTACGGCGAGATTGTCTCCACGCGCGATTACCAGGATCGGCTCGATACCCTGGAGCGGGTGCGCCACGCCGGGATGCACGTATGTTGCGGCGGCATCGTCGGCATGGGCGAGTCGCGCCGCAGCCGCGCCGCGCTGATCGCGCAACTGGCCAATCTCGACCCGCAGCCGGAGAGTGTGCCGATCAATAATCTGGTGCAGGTGGAGGGCACGCCGCTGTTCGGCACGGCGGCGCTCGACCCGTTGGAATTTGTGCGCACCGTTGCGGTGGCACGCATTACCATGCCAACCAGTTTCGTGCGACTCTCGGCGGGGCGCAGCCAAATGCCGGAGGCCGTGCAGGCCTTGTGTTTTCTGGCCGGGGCCAATTCCATTTTTTATGGCGAGAAGCTGTTGACCACCGGCAATCCGGAGGTCGAGCGTGACCAGGCCCTGCTGGATAAGCTGGGCATTCATTCCCTGTAAAATCGCGGTGCCTGGCGCTGCGTAGCTATGCCCCGCTTAGCGGCAGGGTACCAGAGGTCAAAATGGATAAATACCTCAACGAAGAACTAGAACGGCGCCGCTTTCACCATCTTTATCGCACCCGCCGCGTGATCCACAGCCCGCAAGGGGCCGAGGTCATCAGCGAGGGGCGGCGCCTGTTGTGCTTTTGCAGCAATGACTACCTCGGCATGGCGAACCACCCTACCGTGATCGAGGCCCTGCAGCAAGGCGCCTTAGACTACGGTGTGGGCAGCGGCGCGGCGCACTTAGTCTGCGGCCATCACGCGGTGCACCACGCCTTGGAAGAAGAGTTGGCGGCCTTTACCAAACGCTCGCGGACGCTGTTATTCTCCACCGGCTACATGGCCAACCTGGGCGTGCTCAGCGCACTGGGCCGTAGCAGCCAGGTGATCCACCAAGACCGCCTGAATCACGCCTCATTAATTGATGGCGCGCTGCTTTCCCCCGCCCGCCTGCAACGCTATCCGCATGGCGACACCGATACCCTGGAGCGGCATTTGGAACAGAAGGCCGAGTACGGCCAAGCGGCCCTGGTGGCCAGCGACGGGGTGTTCAGCATGGACGGCGACCTGGCACCCATCCCGCAGCTTGCCGAACTGGCGCGGCGCTATTCCGCCTGGCTGGTGATCGACGATGCCCACGGACTGGGGGTGCTCGGCGACCAGGGCGGCGGCGTGCTGGAACACTTCGACATGACGGGGGAAGACGACGTGCACGTGCTGGTCGGCACGCTGGGCAAGGCCTTTGGCTGCTTCGGTGCCTTCGTGGCGGGCAGTGACGAGCTGATTGAAACCCTCATCCAAGAGGCGCGCACCTATATCTATACCACGGCCATTCCACCGGCCCTGGCGCAGGCGATTCGCGTGAGCCTCATGCTGGTGCAGACCGAAGGCTGGCGGCGCGTGCACCTGCGCAAACTGATCGCGCATTTTCGCGCCGGGGCCAAGATGCTGGGCCTGCCCGTGCTGCCCTCAAACACCCCCATCCAGCCGCTGCTGGTGGGTGATAGCGAGAAGGCGCTGGCGCTGAGCGAGGCCTTGCTGGCACGCGGCATACTGGTCGCGGCGATCCGTCCGCCCAGCGTGCCGCAGGGCAGCGCGCGCCTGCGTATCACGTTGTCCGCCGCGCACAGCGAGGCGCACGTGGAGCGCCTGCTTGAAACACTGGCGGATATTATTCACCAGCATTTCTCACAATGACCCTGTTTGCCGTAACACACGGTAGCGGCCCCGATATCGTGCTGCTGCATGGTTGGGGCCTACCCGGCCAGGTCTGGGACGAGACCGCACGGCGGCTATCCACCCGCTACCGGGTAACCGTCATCGACTTGCCCGGCTATGGGAGCAGCCCCTACAACCATGACGGTTGCGGCTCGCTTGCCGCGCTCGCCCGGCAGGTGGCCGCGGCGGCCCCGCCGCAGGCGCTCTGGATAGGCTGGTCGCTGGGCGGATTGATCGCGCTGCAAATCGCCCTGGACTACCCCGAGCGGGTAAAGAGCCTGGTGTTGGTGGCGAGCACGGCGCGCTTCACCCAGGCGCCGGATTGGCCGCATGCCGTTGCCGTAGAGGTGTTGGATGACTTTGCGCGCGACCTAACCGCCGACTACCGCGCCACCATCCGGCGTTTTTTGGCGCTACAGGCGCGCGGCAGCGAGCATGCCCGCGCCGATATACACAAGCTTGCCGCCCACCTGGCGGCGCAGGAAGAAACCAGCATAGCTGCGCTACAGGACGGGCTGAATGTATTACGCGACAGCGATTTGCGCGCGCGCGCGGCAGCCATCCGCTGCCCGGTATTGCTCATTTTAGGCGAGCGCGATACCTTGGTTCCATTGGCCGTGGACAAGGCACTTGCATCCCTGTTCCAGATGGCGTATTTACATACTATAAAGGGTGCGGCGCACGCTCCATTCCTTTCCCATCCGCAGGAATTTATAAAAGCAGTCAGCGAATTTCTTGATGAAAAATTACCGGGGCACCAGCGAGCAGGACACGCATCGGCTGGATAAAAATTTATTACGCCGCGCCTTCGAGCGCGCCGCGCGAGGCTATGACGAGGCAGCACTGTTGCAGCGCGAGGTGGGCGCGCGCATGCTGGAACGCCTCGATCTGATCCGTCTGCCGCCCAAAATCATCCTCGACATCGGCGCGGGCACTGGAGTATGCAGCAGCGCACTGACCCAGCGCTATAACGGTGCCTTGGTGATCGCCGTCGACCTTGCCGTAAATATGCTCAAACAGGCCCGCGCCCGCGTGCCGTTCCTTAACCGTTGGATACACCGGCGCCAGGGCTTCGTGTGCGGTGATGCCGAACTGCTGCCGTTCGCCAACGCCAGCGTAGACATGATCTTCTCCAATCTCACCCTGCAGTGGTGCGACGATCTAGACCTCACCTTTGCCGAATTCCGCCGCGTGTTGAAACCCGGCGGCCTGCTGATGTTCTCCACCTTCGGCCCCGACACGCTGATCGAATTACGCCAAAGCTGGGCGCAGGTTGATGACCTCAACCACATCAATGCCTTCATCGACATGCACGACATCGGCGATGCCCTGCTGCGCGCGCGGCTCACCACGCCGGTGCTGGACGTCGAACTGTTCACGCTGACTTACTCCGACGTCTTGAAGCTCATGCACGACCTGAAAACCCTGGGCGCACACAACGTCACCGCGGGCAGGCCGCACGGGCTTACCGGCAAGGGTCGCCTCCAGGCCCTGGTGGGCGCCTATGAAAGCTACCGCAGCGACGGCCTGCTGCCCGCCAGTTACGAAGTGGTCTACGGCCACGGCTGGGCGCCCGACAACGTCGCCGAACTAAAGACCGAACCGGGCGTCGTGCGCGTCCCTATCAACCAGCTGCGCCGCTCCGCGAGGAACCGTTAGGGTTGAAGGCGGGTTTCTTCATCACCGGCACCGATACCGATGCCGGCAAGACTTGGGTGGCCGCCGGCCTGCTCGCCGCCCTGACTGCCCGCGGCTACGTCACTGCGGGGATCAAGCCCGTCGCCTGCGACGCTATAGCGACACCTGACGGCCCGCGCAACGACGACGCCCTGCTGCTCATGCGTCACGCCTCGCTGCCGTTAAGCTACGCCTGCGTCAACCCCTATCTATTCCCTCACGCAATCGCCCCGCACCTAGCCGCACAGGCCGGCGCTGTAGAGATTAATATCGCGACCATTAAAGCGAGTTGCGAGCGTTGCGCGGACAGGGCGGATTACCTCATCGTCGAGGGTGTCGGCGGCTGGAAGGTGCCGCTCAACGAGCGAGAGACGGGCGCCGATCTGGCCGCCGCCCTCCAGTTGCCGGTCATCCTGGTAGTGGGTATGCGCCTGGGCTGTTTGAATCACGCCCTGCTAACGGCGGAGAGTATCACCCGCGCGGGCGTGCCGTTGGCGGGCTGGGTGGCCAATATCATTGACCCGGCCTTTGCCGCCTTGCAAGACAATATCCGCGCCCTGGAACAGCGTCTCCCGGCCCCGCTACTGGGCGTGGTACCGCATCTGGCTGGATTTGACGCCGCCGCCATTGGCGCGGCGTTGGATCTAAAAAAGGTAATGGGTGAACGGTGATTAGTGATAGGGTAGCGTG
>DATECT010000114.1:0-8575 GCA_035286765.1 Gammaproteobacteria bacterium | reverse complement strand
TGCTTATAAAAATAAGCAGCAAGATAGGCGTCACCGCAAGCAGCGCGTACAACACCTCTTTGATTAAATAGCGATCTATAACGCGCAAAACGTCTTCGTCCTGCCAGAGATGTCTTGTTTAGCTAGCTCGGCCATGCACTTTTAGGGCTAAATTGGTTATTATACGGTTATTGTCTCATAACGCCCGCTAAATCTAGGCCCTGCGGGCTTGCCCGCCCCAGGTCTATCATAGGATCGCGGCGAGAGTATAAGGGCTGCCCCCTGCTTAGCGCCATTAGCTATTAGGTACATTAATTATTTTCCCGAGGAGTCGCATGGAATTCTCAATCAAAAGCACTGTTCCTGGAAAGCACCGCAGCGCCTGTATCGTAGTCGGCGTATTTGAGTCCAAGCAGTTATCCGCCTCGGCTGCGAGCCTGGACAAACTCAGCGGCGGGCTGCTCACAAGCGTGGTGAAGCGCGGCGATATAGAGGGAAAGTCCGGCCAAACGCTGATGTTGCACAGCGCGCCGAAAACCCTGGCCGAGCGGATTTTGCTGGTAGGTCTGGGCAAGCAGGAAGAATTCGGCGATATACCCTACCGTAAAGCCCTGAGCAAGGCCGTGGCCACGCTAAAGGAAACCGCCGTGCCGGAGGCCATATTTTACTTGACGGACCTGGATGTGAAAGACCGCGATAGTTACTGGAAGGTGCGTCAAGCCGTTGAAATAATCCGCGGCAGCGTCTACCAGTTTAATCAACTCAAAAGTAAAAAAGAAAATAATAAAGCTATCGCCCTGAAGAAGGTAACGCTGGACGTTGCCAATAAGCGCGATATCAGTGCGGGGGAACGCGCCGTGCGCGAGGGCCAGGCGATTGCCGACGGCATGGATCTGGCCAAAAATATGGGCAATCTCCCCGCCAATATCTGTACGCCTTCTTATCTGGCGAAGCAGGCCAAGGCCTTGGAAAAGGTCGGCAAAAAAATCAAGGTAACCGTGTTGGACGAAGCGGCCATGGAGCGTGTGGGCATGGGCGCATTGCTTGCGGTGGCGCGCGGCACGCATGAACCGGCGAAGTTAATCACCATTGAATATGCCGGCGCCAAGAAAGGCGATAAACCGGTGGTATTGGTCGGCAAGGGCGTGACCTTCGATACGGGCGGCATCTCCATCAAACCGGCACAGGCCATGGATGAGATGAAATACGATATGTCCGGCGCCGCCAGCGTGATCGGCACCCTGAGGGCTTGCGCACAACTGCAATTACCGATCAACGTGGTCGGCGTGATTCCCACCACGGAGAATATGCCGGGCGGCAGCGCCATCAAGCCCGGCGACATCATCACCAGCCTGTCCGGGCAGACCATTGAGATATTAAACACCGATGCCGAGGGGCGCCTGATCCTGTGCGACGCACTGACCTATAGCGAGCGCTTCAAGCCCGCCGTGGTGATCGATATCGCTACGCTCACCGGCGCCTGCGTCATCGCCCTGGGCAAGCATCCCAGCGGGCTGTTGAGCAACGATCAACCCCTGGCGCAGGACCTGCTCCAGGCCGGCGATTTCAGCGGCGACCGCGTGTGGCAACTGCCGTTATGGGAAGAATACCAAGATCAATTAAAAACCAACTTTGCCGACATGGCCAATGTCGGCGGACGCGAGGGCGGCACGATCACCGCCGCCTGTTTCCTGTGGCGCTTCACCAAACAATACCGCTGGGCACATCTGGATATCGCGGGCACGGCCTGGCTGGGCGGCGACCAGAAAGGCTCCACCGGACGCCCGGTGCCGCTGCTGACACAGTATTTAATTAATCAATGTGATAAGGGCAGGGAAAAGACACTAGAGAAATAGGGAAGAAAACGAGTCATGCCTAATATATGCGTCAAATCCGTATGAGCGGTTTTTTACTTGTATCTTGTCCCTTTTATCTTGTATCTGTATTTAAATGACCCGTATCGATTTTTATATCCTTGCCGAGTCTGCCGCCGACAACCGGCTGATGTTTACCTGCCGCTTGGCGGATAAGGTATATAACAAAGGCCATCGGATCTACATCCATACCGAATCGCAAGATCAGGCCGCGCGACTGGATGAATTACTGTGGACCTTCAGCGCAGGCAATTTTCTGCCGCATGGTGTATGCGGGGACAGCCTGGATACGAATCTGCCTATCCATATCGGCTGCGCCAATGAACTATCCGTACCCGGCGATGGTGCTGATTCTATCGAAGTGCTGATTAATCTCGCCCCTAGCGTACCGCTGTTCTTCAGCCGCTTCGCGCGCGTTGCGGAGATTGTGGATCAGGAAGCGGATAACCGGCTGAAGGGACGCGAGCGCTTTCGCTTCTATCGCGACCGCGGATACACCCTCGAATCGCATACCATCTCTTAACTGAGAGAGTCCTTTATTAATATTTACGTTACCCACGTTAGCGCCCGCTATTTATTCCTCATCACCGGCTAAACACACCCATCAATGGATAAAACTTATAATCCGCAGTCTATCGAACAGGCCTGGTACCACGCCTGGGAAAGTAACGGCTATTTTGCACCAAGCGGTCAGGGTGTGCCCTACTGCATTATGATCCCGCCGCCCAATGTCACGGGCAACTTGCACATGGGTCATGCCTTCCAAGATACCATCATGGATGCCTTAACCCGCTACCATCGTATGAAGGGTGACAACACGCTATGGCAAGCGGGTAGCGATCATGCGGGGATTGCCACCCAGATGGTGGTCGAACGTCAACTCGCCGCGCAGGGCCAATCGCGCCACGATCTGGGGCGCGAGGCCTTTGTGCAGCAAGTGTGGAAGTGGAAACAGGAATCGGGCGGACAAATCACCCAGCAACTGCGGCGCATGGGCGCCTCGCTGGACTGGTCGCGCGAGCGCTTCACCTTGGACGAGGGCCTCTCCAAGGCTGTCACCGAGGTGTTTGTGCGCCTCCATGAAGAGGGGCTGATTTATCGCGGCAAGCGTCTGGTCAATTGGGACCCGGTGCTGCACACCGCTGTCTCCGATCTGGAAGTGGTCTCGCAAGAAGAAGATGGCTTTCTCTGGCACATCCGCTACCCGCTCGCGGATGGTAGCGGTTTCTTAGTCGTGGCGACCACGCGCCCGGAAACGATGCTCGGCGATGCGGCGGTCGCCGTGCATCCTGAAGATGAGCGATACAAACACCTCATCGGCAAAAATGTAACACTGCCACTCACCGGGCGTGAGATACCGATCATTGCCGACGACTACGTCGATCCGGCCTTCGGCTCCGGCTGCGTGAAGATCACACCGGCGCATGATTTTAATGACTATGAAGTGGGTACGCGCCATCGCCTCCCGCTGCTCAATGTGCTGACCAACGATGCTCAAATCGTATTACCAGGATCAACATATCACGGCCTCGACCGCTTCGCTGCGCGCAAGCAAATCGTCGCGGACTTGGAGGCCTTGAATCTCATCGCCGAGATCAAGCCGCACAAACTCATGGTGCCGCGCGGCGACCGCACGCACGCCGTCATCGAGCCTTACCTCACCGACCAGTGGTACGTGAAGGTCGCGCCGCTGGCCAAGCCGGCCATCAGGGCCGTGGAGGACGGGCGCATCCGCTTCGTGCCGGAGAATTGGAGCAAGACCTATTTCGAGTGGATGCGCAATATTCAGGACTGGTGCATTTCGCGCCAAATCTGGTGGGGACACCGCATCCCTGCTTGGTATGACAACGAGGGAAACATATTCGTCGGGCATAATGAAGCAGAGGTGCGCAGCAAGCACAAACTTGCTGCCGATATCCCATTAAAACAAGATGAGGACGTGCTGGACACCTGGTTTTCGTCAGCCCTATGGCCCTTCTCCACGCTGGGCTGGCCGGAACAAACGCCGGAACTCAAAACCTTTTATCCCACCAGCGTGCTGGTTACCGGCTTCGACATCATCTTTTTCTGGGTGGCACGCATGATCATGATGGGCCTGAAATTCACCGGCCAAGTCCCCTTCCACGAGATATACATTCATGGTCTGGTGCGCGATGCCGAAGGCCAGAAGATGTCGAAGTCCAAGGGTAACGTGCTCGATCCCATCGACCTCATCGACGGCATCGATCTGGAATCACTGGTGAAGAAGCGCACCAACGGGCTGATGCAGCCGGAGATGGCGAAGAAGATCGATAAAGCCACCCGCAAGCATTTTCCCGAGGGCATCCCCGCCTATGGCACCGATGCACTGCGCTTCACCTTCGCCTCGCTCGCCACCCAGGGCCGCGATATTAAATTCGACACCGGACGCATCGAAGGCTACCGAAATTTCTGCAATAAATTGTGGAACGCGGCGCGCTATGTGTTGATGAACACGGAGGGTTATGAATGCGGGCAAAAAGATGAGGCGGTAACACTCACGCTAGCCGATCGCTGGATCATCGGGCGGCTGCAGCTTACCGAACAACAAGTCACCGATGCGATTTCGGCATACCGTTTTGATCTGGGTGCGCAAGCCATCTACGAATTCACCTGGAATGAGTACTGCGACTGGTACCTGGAATTTTCAAAAGCCGTGCTCACCGCCCCGGATAGCGATGCAGCATTATTACGCGGGACGCGGCGCACCTTGGTGCGCGTATTGGAAACGCTATTACGCCTTGCCCATCCTATTATTCCTTTCATTACCGAGGAAATCTGGCAACGGGTCGCGCCGTTGGCGGGAAAAACGGGGGCAACTATTATGTTGCAGCCCTATCCGGTGCCACAGTCCGATAAAATTGATCATGCGGCAATAAAGGAGATGGGGTGGTTGCAGTCCTTTATTTTGGGGGTGCGCAATATCCGCGGCGAGATGAATATTGCACCGGGCAAACCCCTGCCTGTGCTATTGCAAAATGGCAGCGAGCAAGATCGTCTGTGGCTGCAAAATAACCGCGCCTATCTAACGGCCTTGGCGCGGCTAGACTCCATTATCTGGCTGGAGCAGACGGACAGCATACCGGAGAGCGCGACCGCACTGGTGGGTAATATGCAGGTGCTGATCCCCCTCGCCGGTTTGATTGATAAGCAGGCCGAGTTGATGCGCCTGACCCGCGAGATCGAAAAAATCCGCAAGGATCTCAGCCGTAGTGAAGGCAAACTGGCAAACCCTGACTATGTCAGCCGCGCACCCGCTGCGGTGGTCGAAGAAGAGCGGTTAAGGGTTCACGGCATGAGCGCGGCCCTGGAAAAATTGGTGGAACAGCAGACGCGTATGCAGGGACTATAATTAAGGTGTGATGGGTGATGGGTAAACGATAAAACACGACCCATTACCTCTCGCCACTGCCTCTAAGGAATTCACCATGTCCGATTTATTTGATCCAAAAACGCCCAATCCCAGCCTCATCGCGCCGGTCGATGCGCGTATCGAGTCTTATTTGCATGGGCTGGCCAAGGTAAAAAATGAGCCCGTGCTACTGCAAATGGAGGCGCTGGCCCAGGCGCAGGGCTTTCCTATCGTGGGTCGTTTGGTGGGATTGTTTTTGGAGGTAATGGCGAAGTCGATCGGCGCCACGCGGATATTTGAATTCGGCAGCGGTTACGGCTATTCCGCCTATTGGTTTGCGCGGGCAGTCGGTAACGATGGCCAAGTTGTCTGCACCGACGGCGATGCAAAAAATGCCGCCATGGCGCAGGAATTCTTGACGCAGGCCGGACTCTGGCCGCGGATTGATTTTCACACCGGCATCGCCCAGCAAGCTTTCAGCACTGTGCCGGGCGAATTCGACATCTGCTACAACGACGTGGACAAGGATCAATACCCCGAGGTATGGCAGCTCGCGCGCGGGCGTATCCGCCGCGGCGGACTCTACATCTGCGACAATGTATTATGGCATGGCCGCGTAACCATGGCCGATCCGGTGCCGGACATACGGCCCGGCTGGACGGAGGCGATACGCGAGCATAATCGGATGATCTTCAACGACCCGGCGTTCGATACCTTTGTTAATCCGACGCGCGACGGCGTGCTGGTGGCACGGCGTAAGTAGACGATGCGCCCTTTAACGCATCATCAATATCAATAACAATAAAATATTTATCAGCAAGGAGACTATAAAAAATAGCCGCCAGCGTTCCGGTGTTATGCGCTCAAGCAGCGGCAATTTGCGCGCCGGCAGAGACACATCCGGTGGATTAGCCAAGGCTGTCGCCAGATCGCAGGCAAAGGCGAAACGGTTATCCGGGTTGGGCGCGCAGGCCTTTTTTAACACCTCGCTGAGCCAGCTTGGCACGTCGGGGTTATAGCGCTCAGGCGGCATAAAACGATTGAACTTGGGATGGGTGAAGGGCTCTATTTCGCCATACGGATATTTGCCGGTGAGCATCTCGTAAATTGTTACGCCGGCGGAATAAATATCTGCACGCTCATCCGCTGCTTGACGCTCGATCACCTCCGGCGCCATGTAACTTGGTGTTCCGATCGGTGTCGAGTTTGGCTCGGAACCCATGCGCTCGATGCGGCTGACACCAAGATCAATGAGGTGTATCCGGTTGTCTTCGTCGATCAATATATTGTCCGGCTTCACATCGCGGTGAATGACGCCTTTGCGATGCAGATGGTCCAAGGCCGTTAGTAGTTGCTGCGCCAGCGCCAGGGCTTCTTGCACCGGCAGGCCGTTGTGTTTCTTGATGCGCGCCGCCAGTGTCTCGCCCTGATGAAAGGCCATCGCGGAGTAAAGGCTGGTGCGCCGCCCTGGCCGCAGCGGCAATATTTTAACGAGGTGCGGGCTGTTAATGCGGCGGCCAATCCATTCTTCGCGCAAAAAATAATCGATGAATACCGTGTCATCGGCAAAGCGCGGATTGGGGAATTTCAATACGGAAATGTTGCCGTTCTCGCTATCCAGAGCCTTAAATAAGGTGGACATGCGCCCGCTGTGCAGCCGCTCGCCGATCACGAAGCCATCCACCATTTCGCCCGTTACCGGCAGCGCCCTAATGGGCAAGGTGGGAATATCGGCATCAAAGTCGGCTACTGTTTGCGGGGGAACCTTTAGCACGCGCACTACGCAAGCCGTGACGTTGTCGGTGCTGGCGGATTCCAGCGCGCGTGCGGTGATGGCCTCGGCGATTTCCTGGGCAGACAATTCCTTTTTCTGAATACAACTGCCCATGATCGCGGCATCCAGCACTTGATGCACGCCATCGCTGGTAATGATGAATATATCACCCTCGCACAACTCGCCCTTAATAACGTCGGTATGCAGCACCACATCCAGCCCGCAAGCGCGGGTGAGCATGGGGCCGATATCGACGTGGGAGCGGGTGTGATCACCGGTTAATTGCGTGAGTCGGTGCTGCCGGTACAGCCATACGCGAGTGTCGCCGACGTGCGCCACTGCCCAGCGCCGGTTGCGCAGCACTAAGGCCGAGAGCGTGGTGGCGCGTCCGGCAGGGTCGCCCTGCAACACGGCCTCGTTGGCGGCATCAAAACTGTTCTTGAGGGCATGTTGGATATCCCAACCCTCGGGGCTGGTATAGTAGGCATCCCGCAGAGTCTTGATGGCGCAGTTCGAGGCGTCGGCACCGCCCGGCAACCCGCCCACGCCATCCGCTACGGCAAGCAAGGAACCGTATTCCAAATATTGGCCGGTGCTCGGAGTGATGAGTAAACAGCTATCTTCATTACTCCTGCGCCTTCCCTGCCGCGACGAGGAACCTGCATCTAGTACGAGTGGCACATTCGACTCCATGGATGGAGGAGGTAAGGCGCTGTCTGAAACAAGCGCCGAGAACCCTGACTGTTAAATTTTACCTGTGCCCGCACTATAGGGATAGGTAGCGTGCGCTGTGCGCGCGTAATGGCCTAAGCGTTCGGGCACATGGCGCAGGCTACCCAATTAGTGGCTATCCGGCACCACACCCACCTGCGGCATATTCGCCAAGCCAGTCTTGCGCGCGTGTGCCTCGAAATATTTATTATTCCAGAAGAACGCACCGGGCATGGTGGTGGGCGTGACCAACACATAGAACAAGGCGCGTCCGACGATTTCGTGCGCGAGCGCCAAGCCGAGCAAGGCCGCCCACGCGAGCAGCAGCCAGCCGTCTTGCGGCGGCCACGCCATAAGCAGCACGCCGCCCATTAATAATACTCCAAGACTGATCCAACGCGCGATATAGGTCTTACCGTAAGTGGTCAGCATCTGCACGCGCGAGACGTCGGCCTCCGCGCCGCGCCGTTCCAGATAGCGCAGATGAACGGCCAGCGCCACGCCTTGCAGCAGCAAGCCGGCGAGCAAGGGCCAACTGAGCAGGTGCAGTAAATCACCAACGCTATTTCCGGCCAGGAACGAAGCCGTGCCGAACACCAGACCCAGCGCGAGGCTCCCGAGGATCAGCAACGTGGCGAAGAATGCGCCACCGGTGTGCCAGTGATTCCAAAACGGCCGCGCCTTGATGCGGTAAATGCGCGTCATGCAATAGATGGCGAACAGGCCGAAAATCACAGCACCCGCGCTTGTTGTTGTAGGTAATGCAGCGGCGAGTGACTCAGGCAGCCAGGAGACAAGTCCCGGGAAGGTCGTCATCAGCGTGTATGCGCCCAGTAACCCAAAAAAAACGCTCAACGCCGCCGCCTC